>JAQGLQ010000473.1 GCA_028292785.1 Noviherbaspirillum sp.
CGACTACGACGTGCTGGTGGTGGGCGGCGGAATCAACGGCACGGGGATCGCGCGCGACGCCGCCGGCCGGGGCATGTCGGTCGCGCTATGCGAAAAGGACGATCTCGGCGCCCATACCTCGTCCGCATCTAGCAAGCTGATACACGGCGGCTTGCGCTACCTGGAACACTTTGAATTCGGACTGGTCCGCAAGGCGCTGATCGAGCGCGAGGTGCTGTTGCGCTCCGCGCCCCACGTCATGCGGCCATTGAGTTTCGTGCTGCCGCATGACAAGGGGCAACGGCCGGCGTGGATGATACGCGCCGGACTGTTTTTGTATGACCATCTCGCGCGGCGTGAATTGTTGCACGGCTCGCGCGCCATCGATCTGCGCCGGCATGCCGCCGGACTGCCGCTCAGGCCGGAGTTCCATAAGGGCTTCATCTATTCCGATGCCTGGGTCGACGATGCAAGGCTGGTGGTGTTGAACGCGATCGATGCCGCCGACAAAGGGGCGACCGTGATGACCCGCACTCGCTGCGAATCGATCGCTCGCTGCGGCCGGCATTGGGCGGCAACGCTACGCACAGCGAAAGGCGCAATGCTGAAAATCAGCGCACGCTGCGTCGTGAACGCCAGCGGGCCGTGGGCAGACCGCTTCCTGCGCGATGCCGCGAATCTCCATCCGGAAAGAACGGTACGGCTGGTCAAGGGCAGTCACATCGTGGTGAAGCGGCTCTACGAGCATCCCCATGCCTACCTGTTCCAGCATCCGGACGGCCGGGTGGTGTTTGCGATTCCCTACGAGAGCGACTTCACGCTGATCGGTACGACCGACATCGAGTATCGCGGCGATCCCGACCAGGTCCGCATTACCGAGGACGAGATCGCGTATTTAAGCGAACTCTGCGCACGTTATTTCCGCAAGGCCGTGGCGCGCAGCGATGTGGTGTGGTCGTACTCGGGTGTGCGCCCCCTGCTCGACGATGCGGCATCGGATGCATCGGCGGTGACGCGCGACTATCGGCTTGAACTCGATGACGAGGGCGCGCCGGCGCTTTCGGTGTTCGGCGGCAAGATCACGACCTACCGCAAACTGGCGGAAGAGGCGGTGAACCTGATCGGCGCCGCGCTCGGTCGCCGCCATGCCGCCTGGACGGCAAATGCCTGCCTGCCGGGTGGCGACCTGTTCGGGCTGCGGCCCGCGAATCGCTCCGTGATCGAATTCGACCGCTTCGTGCGGGCGATGCAGCAACAGTATTCGTGGCTGGCGCCGAAGCTGGTCGAGCGTTATGCCCGTGCTTATGGGACATTATGTTCGCGACTGCTGTTCGGAAGGAAGCGATTGAGCGATATGGGGCCGGAGATCGAACCGGGCTTGTTTGGCGCGGAGGTGGAATACTGGATCAGGCATGAATGGGCCTGCAATGCGGAAGACATGCTGTGGCGCCGGTCGAAGCTCGGCTTGCATCTGGGGGCGGACGCGGTGGGGCGGGTGAATCGGTGGATCGATGGAGGCGGCTGCGTTCATTTCTCCGACAGCCTCGCCGACGGTTCAAAACCGTAGCCGCTTCGCGCGGACCAATCATCCCCGCCGACAGGACGAGGATGAATCCCCCGATGCGTTCAACCCAGCGCTTCCACCATCTTCTCCAGCTTCACCGCATCCGCGCAGAACAGGCGAATTCCTTCAGCGAGTTTTTCCGTGGCCATCGCGTCTTCATTGAGCATGAAGCGGAAAGCCTTTTCGTCGAGCGTGATCTTGTCGATATTCGCCGACCGGGCTTCCTGCGAACTGAGCTTGCGCGTCACCGGCGCATCCGTCTCCGCGAGTTTCTGCAGCAGTTCGGGACTGATGGTGAGCAGGTCGCAGCCGGCGAGTTCGGTGATCTGCGAGGTATTGCGGAAGCTCGCGCCCATCACCTCCGTTTTGTAGCCGAACTTGCGGTAGTAGTCGTAGATCCGCTTGACCGACTGCACGCCGGGGTCGGCGGCGCCGGCATATTCCTGTCCTGTCGATTTTTTGTGCCAGTCGTAGATGCGGCCGACGAAAGGGGAGATCAGCTGCACTTGCGCGTCGGCGCAGGCGATGGCCTGAGGCAGCGAGAACAGCAGCGTCATGTTGCAGCGTATGCCTTCCTTCTCCAGAACCTCGGCGGCGCGAATGCCCTCCCAGGTCGATGCAATCTTGATCAGGATGCGCTCGCGCGCGATGTCGGCGGCTTCGTACAGCCGGATGAGCGCGCGTCCCTTCGCTATCGTGCCTTGCGTGTCGAACGACAGGCGGGCGTCAGTTTCGGTCGATACCCGGCCCGGAATCAATCGAAGGATTTCCGCGCCGAAGGCGACCAGCAACCGGTCGATCACTTCTTCGGTGGATCTTCCCGCATGGTCGCGCACGGCTTTTTCGAGCAGCGGCTTGTACTCATCCTTTTGCACCGCTTTCAGAATGAGGGATGGATTGGTGGTTGCGTCATGCGGCGCGAACGCCTTCATGGCCTGGAAGTCGCCGGTGTCGGCGACGATGGTGGTGTACTGCTTCAGTTGTTCTAGCTGGTTCATGGGAAATGGGAAAGTGTGGAAGACGGGTGAGGGCCTGAACGGCTTCAATGATAACCAATTTGGCTGCGCGGTCCATGTTTTGGATCACGTCGCCTTTGGCGCATGCCGCAGGAAGGAATCGAACTGCATGTCGAATTTCTGCAATGCCTTTTGCGCGTTCTGCATCTTCTTGCGGAACTCCGGGCCACCCTTCAACGCCAGGCCGACCGCAAGAATATCGATCACGACCAGGTGCGCGAGGCGGGCCGAGATAGGGGTGTATGGATCGATATTGAAATTCAGATCGATCGCCACCAGGATGGTCGCCAGTCCCGCAAGCGGCGTTCCGCTGGGCGCCAGCGCGATGACATCCGCGCCCGCCTTGAGCGCCAGGTGCACGCTGCGCAGCAGGGCGGTGCTGTTGCCGCGCTGGGATATCGCCACCACCACATCCCCCTTGGCGAGCAGTGAGGCGGAGATGCTGTGGATGTGCGGGTCGGCATAGGCGACCGTCGGTACGCCCGAGCGGAAGAATTTGTGCTGGGCGTCGGCCGCCACGATGCCCGACGTGCCCTGGCCGTAGAACTCGATCTTGTTGGCGCGCCCGAGCAGCTGCAGCGCGCGGTCGATCGCGACCGGGTCGATGCTGTTGCGCAGATCGAGCAGCGCATTGATCGAGCGGCTGCAGATCTTGCTGACCAGATCTTTCGCCAGATCATCCTGCAACGGCGGTTCATCGCCCTGGGGCAGCGCCAGTGCGAGGGCTTGGGCAAGCTTCAGCTTGAACTCATGCCACCCGCCGTAGCCGAGCGAACGGCAGAAACGCACCACCGTCGGCTCCGAAACTTCCGCGCTTTTCGCCAGCGCAGTGATGTTTCCGGCAACCGCCGTGTCGGGGTTTCTGAGGAC
>JAQGLQ010000019.1 GCA_028292785.1 Noviherbaspirillum sp.
TGCCGCAGCCGCTCGGCCCGACCACCGCGGTGAACGATGCTTTCGGGACCGACATCGTGATGTCCTTGATCGCCCGGTACCTCTCCCCGGAGCGCGCAATGAAATACTCGACTCCCATATGCTCGGCCTGCAGCACGGGAACCTCGTCGCCCGCCATCGCCCGCCGCTGCACTTCCTCGGTCCGCGTCCGGGTAATCAGGTCGTCTTCCATTTTGCTAGCCTCCCTTCGATCTGGCGCAAAGTCTCAGTGAAAATTACTCCGCAGGTACCGATGATGATCAGTCCGACGAATACCTTGTCCGTCTCGAAGCTGCTGGCTGCCTGCTCGATCCGATGGCCGATGCCGGCGGTCGCCGCCATGAACTCGCCGACCACGACCCCGATCAGCGCGACGCCAAGCCCGATGCGCATGCCGGTGACTATCAGCGGAATCGAAGAAGGCACGACCACCGAACGCAGCAGCTGCCACCCCGACGCATTGAATGAGCGCGAGAGATCGATCAGGTCCTTGTCCACCGAGCGTACCGCCAGCGAAGTATTCATCGCGACCGGGAAAACCGCCATCAGGAAGATGATCGCGATTTTGGACTCGATGCCGATGCCGAACCAGAGCACCAGCAGCGGCACGAGTGCGATACGCGGCGACGCATAGAGAAAATTGACGATCGGGTCGAGGAAGTACTCCACCCGGCGAAACCAGCCCATGGCGAAACCGAGCGCGATGCCGACCAACAGGGCAAGCCCGAATCCAAAGAAGAATTCGATGCCGCTCGTTGCCGCGTCAACCAGGAAGCTGTCGGAAGCAATGTAGTCGACGCCGGCGACCGCGACCCGGCTCGGGGAACTCACCATGATCGGCTTGGCCCATCCGATGATGACCGACAGCTCCCACAGACCGAGAAAGGTGCAGATGCCGAGCACTTTGAGGATGATGCTCTCGTAGCGCAAATAGCACTCGCGCAACCGGCCTTCCTTGCGCGCGCGGATGCCGCTGTCGTCAAACGCGGGAGTGATTTCCTTGGAAACCGTGCTCATTCGTGTCTCCTTCATTTCTCTTGTTATGCAAATCGCTTTTTCTACGCCGCGAACAGGTCTTCCACCGGAATATGGCGCCGGATGACGCCCTGCTCCCGGCAATAGCGCAACATGGTTTCGATGACACGCCGGTTGGCCGATACGCCGTAACGCCAGGGAAAAAGGCGATCGGTCTGCAACTGCCGCATGTCGAGATCCTGGTGCCATCCACTGTGTTCCGGATCCGTCAGGCCGCCCGCAAAGCGTTCCAGCGCATTGCCGCAGGCGCTCAGCAATACGCCCGGCAGGTCGGGATGCCGGCGTACTGCATCATTGGTCAATGTGAGCACGGTGTTGATCGGCACCGCCCCGGTGGACTCCGCATAGCGCAGCGCCTCGGCATAGGGAGAAGTCAACAGGGGCCGCAGCGAGTGATCGGCATCGGCTGGCTTGCGCGGCAGGATGATTGCGTCGATTTCTCTTTGCGCGATGGCGTCGGCGAAACCGTACAGGCCTTGCGCGAAGTTCCCATGTCCGGCGGGATGAGGAATCACTTGGAAACGGGCGGCGCGATTTGGCTGCAGGTCGCCCAGCAGCGGGCGGCGCGCACTTTCGACCCATTCGATACGCTCGATCGGCACCCTGTACTGCTCCTGGAGCATGCCGCGCGCCCATACCGCGGGGTTGTAGCCAAAGTCCGGCAGCGCGACACGCCGGCCGGTCAGTTCCGTGGGCTCGAATATGTCCGAATCACGATGCACAAAAATCGTGTAATGCGGGAACAGGTGACTTGGAAAAACCGGCACCGCCGTCAGTTCAAGACCCTGGTCGCGCGCAATCAGATAATGGGAGAAAGCCTGTTCGCAGATATCGAATTCGCCCCTCAGCCCTTCCCTGAACAATGCGCCGGGCACTTTGCCGGCATCGACATACTCGATGTCGAAACCCGGCACCGAGACTGCGCCGTTTGCCAGCAGCCCCGTGTCATAACGCTGACCCATGACGGCGCGCAGGCGCGTTGGCGTCGGCATCGTCATTCTTCCGACAACCACGGGAAGCGGCCACCGCGGGAATTGAGGCGGCCGAGATGCGCTTTCCGGTCCGCTTCGCTGATCCTCCGGTGTCCCCACAGGTCGCCCTTGCTATAGACCTTGATGGTCCAGCTCGCGTCATCGACCAGCCTGCCGCCGAAACCATACTCAATGTTGAGCGCGCCCGGCGTCTTCAGGTAGAACGATGTCATCAAATCGTTCGAATGACGGCCGATCGTCATGGACAGCTCGGCGCCCTGATCCTCGCAGGCGTCGAGCGCACTGCCCAGGTCATCGATATCCTTCACTTCGATCAGGAAGTGCCGGATCTGCGGACGTTCAGCCTGCTGGCCGAACGAGCCGACGGGATGGAAAGCAGCCGAATGATGACGCGCGTTGCAGCGCATGAAGACACCGCCGTTGGCGGCATAGTCGGTCACCTTGAATCCGAGCAGGCTGGTATAAAACCGCTCGGTTTCCTCCACGTCGGTCGCGGTCGCCAGAATGTGTCCCAGACCAAGGGCGCCCGCGGTGAAGCCGGACATCGGCCGGCTCGGCTGGAACGGCTGATCGACCGGCACCTTGGGCGCATAAAACAATTCGGTCGGATAGCCGCTCGGATCGTCGAACCTGACCATGCCGGCCACCTTGCGCGCGGCCAGCTCCGCGGGCGTTGCGGCGCGCACGGCGACGCCGGCCTTGGTCAGCTTTTCCGCCATGGCTTCCATATCGCTGGCGCCGCCGACTTCCCAGCCGATGTAGAGCAGGCGCTCTTCCGCATCGGCGCGCAGGCAAAGGCGGTGGTGGCGTTCATCCATGCGCAGGTACAGGACATCCGGCTCTTTCGTCGACAGCGCTTGCAGTCCCAATGCCCGCACCATGAGGCGCTCCCACGCGCCGAGGTCGCGCACGCCGAAACCGAGATAACCGAGTTGCTGGATGCCCATGTCACCTCCGGTCCGCGGTCATGAGGCGCGCCCATTCGCGGTAAATCGATCGTTGCGTGAGCTCGTGCGCCGCCTCGGAAATGCGCTCGCCGTCGGGCTCTTCCCGTTCGACGGCCATGCCGCGCGACATATCGAGGTATTCAAGGTAGTGGCCGGCGTTCAGCGCAATCTGGGCGCGGGCGAAGATCTCGATATCATCGGTGTTGATGAAACCGCCGACCATCGAGCCGCCTTCCTGGGTGAAGCGCTCCTTGATTTCAAGATTGACCTCTTCAGGCACGCCGTCGAACAGCACCGGATACTCATAGACCAAGGTCTCGGCGACCGATACCGGCTGCACCACGCGGAACCGGTGCTCCATCAGATGCAGGGTCGGGAACAGCGTGATCTGTCCGCCGTATTCCGCGACGCGGGCGGCGCGCTCCTTGCCATATTGTTCGGCCAGGGTGTTGCGGTAGCGGTCCATGATGTCGCCGCTGAAGAAGCGGCGCAGGGGCCGATCAAGCACGCCATGTCCATAGCCGCCGGCGCGGGCGCAGCCTACCAGGCCGCGCTTGCGGTCGCGCATGCCCTGCTCTTCCAGTATCTTGAAGGCCGAGGCGTGCACATAGCGCGCATGCCAGCCGTCCGTGGTGTTTTCGACCTGGAATTTCCAATTGGCCGGATAGCGCGTGATGGTCGGCGGCAGCACCTTGATGCTGCTGGTCGGCGATTGCGAAAACCATAGATCGACATGCTTCTTTATCGGGCCGAGATACTCTTCCAGACTCTCGCCCTGCGCGGTCATGCGCGCGAAGATCATTCCGTGATAGATGGATACGCAGGCCGCGTGCAGCAGGCCGCCGATCCGTTCGCGCCATCCGGCCGGATATCCTTCTTCGTCGGACATCGCGGCCAGCTTGCCGTCCACGCCATAGGTCCACTGGTGATACGGGCAGTGAAAATAACGCGTGTTGCCGCGCTCCTCATTGCATACCGCCGCGGCGCGGTGGCGGCAGATATTGAGCATCACGTTGATTTTGCGATCCTGGTCGCGGCTGACGATGACCGGCAGGCGCCCGATGGCGGCGGTCTTGAAATCTCCCGGCTTCGGGATCTCGCTTTCATGTCCGACATAGACCCATGTGCTCTCGAAGATGAGCCGCATTTCGTCCGCGAACACGGCCGGGTCGGTATAGACCGATGCCCTTACCTTGAACTCGTAGTCGGGCGTCTCCTGCACGTAACCCGTATAGCCGGCGGCGGATTGTTTCGCCGGTGCGTTTTGTATTTCTACTGCCATGTCAGCTCCTTTGTGAGCAGAGCGGGCGGTCACGCCGCCAGGAAGTCGAGATGTATCTGATTGAATTCTTCCGCTTTCTCGTACTGCGGCCAATGGCCGCAATCGTCCATCACGACCAGACGCGCCTTCGGTATCAAGTCGGCGAAGCGCTGCCCTACTGCCACCGGCGCGGTCGGATCATGCGTGGTCCAGATCACCAGCGTCGGCGCGCTGATGGATCGCAGTTCGCCGTCCTGCAACATGTTCCTCTTGCGGGTGTCCATGAATTGCAGGCACATGATCCGTTCCATGACGTCGGCGAATCCGGGCTGGCTATAGATGCGGAAGCGCAGTTCCACCAGTTCATCGGTCACCGAAGCCGGGTCCGCCATCAGCCACTCCAGCCGCTTGCGAATATTGTCGCGGTCGGGTTCGCGGACTGCGCGCATGGTGAGCGTATAAATACGCTCCATGACCGCCGGGTCCGCGGTCAATCCGCCAGCGGTGTTCAGCACCAGTTTATCGACGCGCTTCGGATATTTGATGGCGAACTTCGCCGCCACCCATCCGCCCAGCGATTCACCGGACAAGCGTATGCGTTCGAGCCCCAGGCTGTCGCAGAAACCGCGCAGGTGCTCGACATAGTCATCGATTTCATAGTTCTTGTCGGGTTTGTCGGTAAAGCCGTGCCCAAGCATGTCCAGCGCATATACACGGTAATGGCGGGCATGGGCTTCGATGTTTCTCGCATAGGCTTCCAGATGACCGCCAACGCCGTGGAGCAGGATGAGGGGAGCGCCCTTTCCGGCCTCCAGGCACCGAGTGCGAATGCCCATCGCATCATGATATTTCATGCAATGTTCGCTAAACGCGGTATCGGTCCAGAAGCTCATCCGTGCTCCTTGCAAGACACGCCGTTAAATGATTCCCATCGCCCGCAACATCTTGGTTTCCGCATGACGCAAATGCTTGACCATTTCCCTTTGCGCCCTCTTTGTATCTCGTGCCCGCAATGCCGCGACGATAATCGCATGCATGTTCGCCGCCGACTCCCGCGCCACATTCAGGCTGCTGCTCCTGAGCTGGCCCCAATGGGTGTTTTCTCTTGCATGATTGAACAGGGTAAATATGCCGGTAACAAGACTGTTGTGGGCGCCCTTGGCGATCGCGCCGTGAAATTTCGCATCCCAATGCTCGAACTCTTCGTACGTCGTCGATTCGGCGATACGCCGGTTGCAGTCGTCCATCAGGTCGAAGTCCGCTCCGGTCGCATTGGCGATCACCAGCGCCATGATTTGCGGCTCGATAGTCAGCCGCACCTCGAGGAATTCTGCGGGACTGATATCTCCGGAAATGATGTCACCGCATGCGGCCAACGTCTTTGTCGGCGGCGAGGCGACATAGGTGCCGCTTCCCACGGTTCGGATCACGCGGCCCTCGGCTTCAAACACCGCCAATACGTCGCGCACCACGTTGCGGGGAACAGAGAGTTTTTCGGTCAGCGCTCTTTCGGTCGGGAGCATCGCTCCCGGATTGAATTGGCCGGACTCCATCAAGCCATTGATGTAGTGCCGCACCTCGGTTGCAGCCTGGCCGTTTTTACCCATTCTACCCATACGCAAAATATCTCCATCTTTAAAGATTCGGATTTTTAAACCATTTTGCTAATTGGTGAACCAATTCAGCGTATTGGAGAGCTGAAGCGCTTTAGGATGTATGCGGCAGGCTGTGCAGAAATTTATCTTATTTTGTCTCGAGCGCGGATCTATTGAGCCATATGGAAATCTGTTCGTCAACAAATTAATTGGTCAACCAATTAAGGAATTTATTTAGTTATTTATAGAATTAATTTTTAAACCTTTTCCTATCGAAGAAATTTATTCATAGCTAAAAGTTTAATTTTTTTGGTGGGCGCCGTTGGCGAAATGCGCTGCCGCTAGGAAAGCAGCGGCTCCGGAATCTGCCCGACGTACCGATGTTTTCGGAAAGCGGAATTCCGGCTATAGGGCTGCATTTTGATTCGGGCTGAATGCGCCAGAGAACTTGGAATTCAAACAGCTTGCCAAAGAGAAGACGCGCAAGCATTTTCGCCTGCATCATCACTCCTTGGCGCTCGGCTTCATTCCTGAATTGATGAGTGCGCGTAGCTAAGAATGCCATGCGCTGCAGCCAAGACAATTCGTCATGGATGTGACCCAAAACGAGCGAGCAATAGCGGTGTTCTTCAGTCAAAGCCTTGCAACTCTTAGGTAAGATACGCGGGTAGTACAGCGTAATCGGTCGGCTCCTGAAAGAGCGCTTTGATTTCTGCTGCTTGCGTCGCTGCCTTTGTTTCATGGGGGAGAAATCCGTCGAAGTATCTGTACTGCGCTGTGGATAAGGAAGGCAATATAGTCGACTTCCTGTTGACGGCAAAGCGGAACAAGGCTGCAGCCCACCGCTTTTCCACGAGGCCATTAGTCGAGGACATCTGCAAGGAGCTGACCATCCATGCGACTATTGAAGAGGAATTATTCTATCCGGCTGCACGCGCGGCAATCAATGATAACGAATTGATCAATGAAGCTGAGATCGAACATGCAGTGTTGAAATACCTGATACAGCAGTTGATGCCGGTGAACAAAAGTGATGAACGGTTCCTGGCAAAAGTGACGGTGTTGCGGGAATATACCAAGCACCATATGAACGACGAAGAGACGGAAGTCTTTCCCAAAGTAAAGCGGTCTAACCTTGATCTTTCAGCATTAGGCCGGCAGCTAGCGGACCGCAAAAAAGCACTCAGGGACCAACTGAAGACCCCTGAGCAAGTCATCGGGTTCGAGCCAGTAAAACTTTGTGGGAAAGGCGTAACGAGAGGACAGCGCGGGCACTATCCGGAATTTCGTGTGAAAGAGGTCTGGGTTACCGGAGGGCGTCGCAAACGAACGGGCGCTCCGTATTTTCAATCATCAGGTCGGAGCGCTGGCGGCGAAATTCGGTGAGGTTCATTCGATGGCACGGATAGGTTGAATCGGCATTTTTACGGCGGCGGCTTGGATCAACAAGATCAGGTGCCGGCTCCCGCTTCGGTATTCGCGAGAAGATCAGGCATATGATCGATTTCGAGTGCTTCCTGGACTGAAACACCGAACCGTTGGAAGCCATGCGCTTGCTGAATCAGATTCCCCTTGCCACTATAGAGCTGTCCTACAGCTTTGTCGTACGAGTCTTTCGCGCTATCGAGCTGCTTGCCAACTGTCAGCATGCTTTGCAAAAGGGAGTTCAGTTTCTTGTATACCTTGGCCGCGCTTTCTGCAAATTTCGCCGTGCGCGCATTCTGTTCTTCAAAACGCCAGAGCTGGCGAACGATGTTCAGACTCGTCAGTAATTAGTGGGCGTCGCCACCAGAATATTGTGTTGGATCGCGCGCTGAAACATGCTGTCGTCGGCGCGCAAGGCTTCGACGAAGGCTGGCTCGATCGGAATGAACATGAAGACCACCTCAGCTCTCTTTCAAAACTTTTATTGACAGCAAAGTCTTCAGCCGGTAAGTTTCAGGCCTTCAATATATTCAGAATAGCGTTCCGTATACAGGAACGCACGAATTCGATAAAAAAATAACGGCGGCTGAACATACCCGGTTCTGCAGAGCAGATGCACTGGACTGAATGCTCAATCGGAACCTCTAACAAATCGCAAATTGTTAGAGGCACTGAGCCAAACAACAATGGAAGCCCGAGCACAGCATGCTGCGGCGTTTCCAGAGACGAGGAGAGACATCCATGACCATTGCTGCTCCAATGCTGCGGAGGTGTGCATTGCTGCGCGCAACCAGCCTGCGCCAGATACTTGCTTACGTCCTGCTCGCCGCTGCAATGACGCTTTCCCTGAATGCGAACGCACAGGACTATCCAAGCAAGCAGATCAAGCTCATCGTGCCATTCCAACCTGGCGGCGGCAACGATCGCGTGGCGCGCATCGTTGCGGAAAAGCTCAGGGCAAAATGGGGCCAACCGGTCATCATTGAAAACCGTGCCGGCGCCGGCGGCAACATCGGGTCGGACGTCGTCTTCAACGCCGCGCCCGACGGTTACACGCTATTGCTTACCGCGCCCGGACCGCTGGTCATTAACAAGAGCCTGTACGCCAAATTTCCGTTTGATCCGGAAGCATTTGTGCCAGTCTCCGTGATCGCGACCAGTTATGCGGTGCTCACCGTACATCCGAAAGTGCCTGCGGACAGCGTACGGCAATTGATCAACTACGCTAAAACCCATCCTGGCCAGCTCAATTTCGCTTCAAGCGGCGCCGGCGCGACCACGCATCTCGGTGCAGAGTTGTTTAAGTCCATGGCCGCCATCGATATGGTCCATATCCCATACAAGGGCACCGGCCCGGCACTCGCGGATCTGGTGAGCGGGCAGGTGGATTTGATGTTCATGGAAATCAGTTCAGTGCTGCCGCACATTCGGGCTGGCAAATTGCGTGCGCTGGGCGTGGGCAGCGACAAGCGCAATCCCGTGCTTCCCGATGTTCCCCCTGTATCAGAGGTGTTGCCCGGATTTGTATCGCAAGTCTGGTACGGCATGGTCGCGCCGCCAAAGACGCCGGCTGCGATCGCAAACAAGCTTTCCTCTGCGATTGCCGAAATACTGAAGCACCCCGATGTGGCGAAGCAGTTGCAAGACAACAGCATCGATGCGATCGGCAACACGCCGGCCGAAATGACGCAATTCATGAAGCAGGAGCGCGAGCGCTGGGGTAATTTGATTCGCGCCACCGGCACCCGGGTGGAGTAGCCAGCCCACGCCGGCAATACGAACTGGCCGTATACGCCGGATACTATATTTGTGCCCATCTCCATGATTGCGGCCAGTTACGCGGTGCTGGCATCGCCGATGCGCATACCCGGTCGATCCGCGATTACGGCAAACCCGTCAGCATTTATCGAATGATCGAGGTCATGTCCCGCTATGGCATCCGCGGTGCGCTCGCATTGAATCGGGAACGGGCTGCGCCCATCCCGTATGGCTTGCCACCGGCCAGGAAATCATTGATCACTATTTGAAATCCGGCGCGACATTCTAGCCGCGCTGCCAGACAACGTTGAATGCAAGGAGCAGAAGGATAAATGGAAATCTCA
>JAQGLQ010000028.1 GCA_028292785.1 Noviherbaspirillum sp.
ACCTGATGCGCGAGCCGCAGGCCGCCGCGATGACGGCCGCCGAAGGACCGCAGAAAGAACCCGAGCAGGCCACCGACCCGGCGCGCAATGAGGGCGCCGGCATGGAAACGAAAGCCTCTTCAATGACGGCCGGTCACGGCATGGATGCCGAGTCGACCAGGATGATCAGCCTTCAGCTCCAGACCCTGGAACAGCAGCGCGTGCAGTGGCAGGGTGAACTCTGGCCCGGACAGCCGCTCGAATGGGAAGTGAAGCGCGAGGCGCGCGGCCCCCAGGCCGAACCTGAACGGCAGTCATGGCAAAGCGTGGTGCGCTTCGAATTGCCGAACCTGGGTGTGGTGTCGGCGGCCATACAGCTGAACGGCGACCGTGTGCAGGTGCATGTGCGCGCCGCCGTCGAATCGACCACCGCATCGCTGGCCGAGCATCGTGCCGAATTCGCCGCCGCGCTGGATGCGGCCGGCACCCGGCTGGACCTTCTCACGGTGAAGCAGGACCCGTCGGCATGAGCGCGCCGCGCACCTATTCGCCGAGCGCGGTCGCCCTCGCCTACCAGACCGGGGATGCCGCGCCGCGGGTGGTGGCCAAGGGCCGCGGCCTGATTGCCGAAGAGATCATCGCGCGCGCGAAGGAGCATGGCGTGTTCGTACATCAGTCCAGGGAACTGGTCGCGCTGTTGATGCAGGTTCAGCTGGACGACGATATTCCGCCCGCCCTGTACCGTGCCGTCGCCGAGCTTCTCGCATGGCTGCATCGCCTCGACGCTGCCCAGGAAGCTAAAGGCAAGTTATGATATGTGCCTGCATAGACATCCAGCCCGCCTCCAACCAACATGACTTTTGAGTACGACATCAACGCAAGCGATCTGGAACGATTCTCGGTTTATTCCCGTCGCGAAATTATCAGCCTGCTACGCAATGTCGGCGCGCGCAACCAACTGGTGCGCATGCAGGCCGAAGGAAGCGGCGATTCGGTAGTGACGTCCGTCCTGCATGTCGACGACGCCGGCAACAGCGTGGTCATCGACTGCGCTCCGAGCAGGTTTGTCAATGAACGCATTCTCGAAAGCGAGACGGTGCAGTTCGAAACCGTGCTCGACAATATCCGCATCCGCTTTTCGGCGGCGGGCGTGGAAAGCTGCGATTTCGACGAACGCCCCGCGCTTCTGATTGCACTGCCCGAAAAGCTCATCCGACTGCAGCGGCGCGAATTCTATCGGGTGCAGACGCCGATCGCCGCGCCGGTGAAATGCAGCATTCCGGTCACCGACGCGTTCACCAACACCATCGTTCCGGTGACCGTTGCGCTGGTGAACGTCAGCGCCGGCGGCGTCGGCGTGGTGGATGACAGAAAATTGATCGCGGCGGAGATCGGCAAAAGCTTTCCCAATTGCAGGATCGATATTCCGGGAAGCCCGGTTGCCCTCACGCTTCAGTTGCGCAACTCGCAGGACATTACTTTAAGCAACGGCAAGCAGGTCCGCCGCCTCGGATTCATGTTCATCGAGCCGCCTACCGCGGCGGTGGCGTCGGTGCAGCGTTACATCACGAAGCTGGAGCGCGAGGAGAATGCGCGCAAGACCGGGATGGGGTGAAGACGCTTATACCTGCGTTAGCCGAAGCATCAGCTTGGGCACGGAAGCAGCAAGCAGCGCCACCCCGGATGCGCTGAGCAGGCTCAGGACAATTTTACGGAAGGTGGCTCCCTTGATGCCTATATACAAACGGGCTCCGAGCACGCTCGGAATCAGCATGGCTGGGCCGACGATGGCGAACATGGGAAGCATATCGCGGGTCACGATGCCCGTCGCGATATAGGATGCCATTGTCACAAGCAATACCGCAAGATTGAAATTCTGAATGACAATGCGCTGTACGTCTTTGTCAAAGCCGCGCAGCGTGCACCATAGCGTCGGTACCACTCCCGTGAAGCCGCCAAGCGCTCCCATGGCGCCCCCGATGGCGCCGATAATGCTGTCGACGATGCGCCCCCCTCTTGTAATAGGGGGCAATTGATTCACCATCAGCATGATCGGGCACAGGACGACGAGCAATAGACCCAAGAAGGTTTTAAACAGAAGCGGGTCAAGAAGAGGAAGTATCGCCGTCCCGATTGGGATCCCGACGATACCGCCAGCGACGAAAGGCAGCACGTGCTTCAACTGAAAGCCGCGGCGGACGGTGATGGCCGCAATGATTTGTCCAGTGAGCGCGCCAAACACAGCCATCGTGGCGGCAAGGCGAGGCTCGATTGACCAGGCCCAGAACGACATCGCCACCAGACTAAAGCCAAACCCGGAAAGGCCTTGGACGAAACCGGCAACGATGGCGCCGAGGGCGAGGATGACAATCATCCCGTCCATGAGTTCATGCCCTCAAACATTAAACTGCGGCCGACCGAGCGAACATTGCGTGTCATGTTGAATCATCGCTATGTGTTGTTGGAAACATCGATTGCTGCTACCCATCACCGCGGACAAGCGACCGTATGCGATAACAGCGGCCATTTTCCGGCGAATAAAGTATCACTTCAGGCTGCCGCATGCTGCTCGCGCTGATTTTCATCGCCAGCTTCTGGGCCGGCTTACAAAATTCCCTCGCTGGCGGCGGCTCGTTCGTGACCTCGCCGGCATTAATCCTGTCCCCATATCGTCACATCGTTTTTCCGGCACAATTGGAACCACGTTCGCCCCTCAACAATGGCAGCGAGTCTGATGAGACGCTGAAAAACCATGATGCGCAACCGGATCAACGACGAAATCACCTTCCGCAAGCTTGAAGTCTTGCTCGCCTACATGGAAGGAGGAAGCCTGAACAGTGCCGCCGAGATGCTCGAT
Source organism: Noviherbaspirillum sp. (assembly GCA_028292785.1). The sequence goes on from JAQGLQ010000028.1 coordinate 2,837, forward strand.
ATCAGCGTGGTCAGTGTCCATCGGGCACTGCATTCCCTGGAAGAAAGCATCTCCTGCAAACTATTCAGGCACGAGGGGCGCAATCTGATCCCGAACGATGCGGCCCATGTGCTGGCGGAGGTAAGCCGCGAAGTCCTCAAGCTCATGTCGGACGGCATTCTGGCGACGCGGCAAGCTGCGGGATACTCGGCGGATCATCTCAAGATCGGTTCGCTGTATTCCCTGACTACCAGTACCACGCCGGAAGTGATCATGGGGATCAAACTGCGGCGGCCTGAACTGCAGACCGAACTGCTCTTGGGCTCGAACGCTGACCTGCTGCGAAAGTTGAAACAAACCGCCATCGACGCGGCGCTGATAGCGATGCCGGAACCCGATCCGGATATCGAATCGATTCCACTCTTCGAGGACGATATTTATTTTGCCGCGCCAGCCGGCTCTCCCTATGCCGGACGATCCGAAGTCGACCTGCGCGAATGCGTCAATGAAAAATTCGTCAGTCTGAGCGAGGGATTCATCACCTACCAGGGATTTCGCGAAGCCTTTCGAATAGCGGGTTTTTCGTCCAACGTGGTGATGAAGGTCGGCGATATTTTTTCCCTGATGAACCTGGTGAGCGCCGGCATCGGCTATACCCTGCTGCCTGGACGCGTGCGCAATGTCTTTGGCGACAAGTTGCAGTTCATCCCCCTGAAACCGCAGTATCTGATGCGTCAGACGATAGGCCTGAGTTTCCTGCGCGTGCGTGAACGCGACCCGAACCTTCTCGCATTAGCGGCTGTTTGCCGGATGCTCAGACACCGCGCGCGCTGATATTTCCGCTCACAGTAAACATCCTCTTGCAAGGGTAATTAATCTCCGAAGATATTGGGATTAACGTGAACCATAATAAAAGAACACGTCGTTGGCCCTGCAGGAGACAGTCATGCAATCCAACCGCACAGCCTATAAACGACGGCCGCCGACAACCTATCCTCCGATAACTGTTCTGCGTGAATATCCAGTGCTTGAGCAAGCTTCATTTCGTGAAGCTGAATGGCATGCCTGTGTTGCTCGTTGAAGGAGAGAATCATGTCTTCCCATATGATTTCGATTTACGCGCTGATAGCAATGTTCGCCATCGCCACCATACTGCCTATCAACATGGGCGTGCTCGCCTTCGTCGGTGCGTTTCTGGTCGGCACCCTGGTCGCGGGAATGCAAACCAAAGGCATCATGGCCGGCTTTCCAGCCGAGCTGTTTCTGACACTGGTTGGCATCACTTTCCTGTTCGCGCAGGCGCAGAATAACGGCACCATCGACTGGCTGGTCCGGCTTGCCTTGCGTGCCGTCGGCGGGCGCATCGCGGCGATACCATGGATCATGTTCGGGATCGCCGCGATGCTCACAGCGGTCGGCGCGGTCAGTCCCGCCGCCGTCGCGATCATTGCTCCGATCGCCCTTGGCTTCGCCACTAAATACGGCATCAACCCGCTGATGATGGGCCTGATGGTAATTCACGGCGCGCAGGGCGGCGGCTTTTCCCCAATCAGCATTTATGGCGGCATCACCAACAATATCGTGCAAAAGGCCGGCCTGCCGCTAAGCGAACTGACGACGGCCTTCGCCAGCCTCGGCATCAACCTGGCGGTCTCGGTGGTGCTGTTCGTTGTCTTCGGCGGCCTTCGCCTGATGCGCGAGTCGAAGCCCAGACTTGGGAAGGCTGGCGTCGGCATTCCGGTCTCGCCGTTCGGCGCGGCGGTGGCTGTCCCCGCGCATGGCGCGCAGATCTATGACGAAGCCGAGAGCGAGGCGCTAACCGAAGAAAGACTCACCATGGCGCGTTCCCAGCAATCCGTGCTCGGCACCGGCAGCTCGGCTGGCGGGGCGCCGGCCGCCTCGGCCGCTGAAACGCCCCTCACCGAAAAGGCGAACTTACAGCAGCTCGCCACCGTCGCCGGCCTGATCACGCTTGCGGTGCTGACGCTGGTCTACAAGCTCGACATCGGCTTCGTCGCCATTACCATCGGCCTGCTGCTGTCGCTGATGGCGCCGAATGTGCAGAAGCGTGCGATCACCCAAGTGTCATGGCCGGAAATCATGCTCATCGTCGGCGTCAGTACCTATGTGGCCGTGATGGAGAAAATGGGCACCATCTCCTTCGTCGGCAACAGCGTAGCCGGCCTTACCTCACCATTGATGGCGGCGCTGCTACTGTGCTTCGTCGGCGCAGTGGTCTCGGCCTTCGCTTCATCCACCGCGGTGCTCGGCTCGCTCATTCCTTTGGCGGTGCCTTTCCTCCAGCAAGGCACGGGGGTCGACGCCATCGGCTTCATCGCCGCCATGGCCGTATCCTCAACCATCGTCGACGTCAGTCCGTTCTCCACCAACGGCGCACTCGTGCTGGCCAATGCGCAAGGCGTGGACCGGGACGTGTTCCTGCGACAGTTGATGATTTATGGAGCCATTGTCACCGTGGTGGCCCCGGTCGTAGTGTGGCTGCTGTTCATCGTGCTGTAACACGGCATGTCTGTTGGATAACGATGGAGAACGGCAATGGGCGGAGCTGACCGGATCTGGAATAAGCAGCAGACTGATCGCGTCGCGCGTTTGCAGCGGGCACGCAACGCGCTCGGCACGGCGCTGTCGGGAAAAATTCTCGCGGCCGATTTCATCGTGGAGCTATTGCACCAGGTGCTCGAGCCCGGCGACCGCGTCTGCCTCGAGGGAAACAACCAGAAGCAGGCGGATTTCCTCGGCAAGTCCTTAGGCAAGCTCGACCCGCAGCGCATCAACGGTTTGCACATGCTGCTCTCGGTGCTGGCCTTGCCGGAACATCTGGATGTGTTCGACAAAGGCATCGCCTCGCGCCTGGATTTTTCGTTCTCCGGCCCGCAGGCCGGCAGGCTGGCCAAGCTGGCGATGGCGGGTAAGCTCAATATAGGCGCCATCCATACTTACCTGGAATTGTTCGGCCGCTACTTCGTGGACCTGACGCCGCGCGTGGCGCTGGTGGCGGCAGAAGCGGCAGACCGCGAGGGCAATCTCTACACTGGCCCGAACACCGAAGACACGCCCGCGATTGTCGAAGCCACCGCTTTCAAAAGCGGCATCGTGATTGCACAGGTCAATCGCATCGTCGACACCCTGCCGCGCGTCGACATTCCTGCCGGCTGGGTCGAGTTTGTGGTGCAGTCGCCGACGCCCTATTACATCGAACCGCTGTTCACGCGCGATCCGGCACAGATTTCCGAGATCCAGGTGCTGATGGCGATGATGGCGGTCAAGGGCATTTATGCGGAATACCAGGTCGATCGCCTGAACCACGGTATTGGTTTCGACACCGCTGCGATCGAATTGATCTTGCCGACATATGCCGCGAGCCTGGGCCTGAAAGGCAAGATTGCGCGGCACTGGGCACTGAATCCCCACCCCGCGCTCATCCCGGCGATCGAGGCCGGTTTTGTCGAATCCATCCACTCCTTCGGCTCGGAACTCGGCATGGAGGAATACATCCGCGCCCGGCCCGACATCTTTTTCGTCGGGCCGGACGGCACCATGCGCAGCAACCGCGCGTTCTGCCAGGCGGCCGGGCACTACGCCTGCGACATGTTCATCGGCTCTACCTTGCAGATCGATTTGCAGGGCAACTCGTCGACCGCGACCCTGGGCCGGATTTCGGGATTTGGAGGCGCGCCCAATATGGGGGCTGATGCGCGCGGCCGGCGCCACGTCAGCCCGGCATGGCTGAAAGCCGGACACCAGGCGCGCGCCGGCAAGAACCTGATCCCGCGCGGACAAAAGCTGGTGGTGCAAATGGTGGAAACATTCCGCGAGCACATGGCGCCGGCGTTCGTCGAGAAACTCGATGCATGGCAGGTGGCGGAGCAAGCCAACATGGCGATTCCGCCGGTAATGATCTATGGCGAGGACGTCACGCATATCCTGACCGAGGAAGGCATCGCCAACCTGCTGCTGTGCCGATCCGACGAGGAGCGCGAGCAGGCGATCCGCGGCGTGGCCGGATATACGCCGGTCGGCATGGCGCGCGACAAGCGCATGGCGGAAAACCTGCGCGATCGCGAGATCATCGTGCGCGCGGAGGACATGGGCATTGACAAGCGGCTCGCGAACAGGGATTTGCTTGCCGCTAAAAACATGAAGGACCTGGCGCGGGCATCCGGCGGCTTGTACGACCCGCCGAAACGATTCCGCAACTGGTAAGGGCAGACTATGGAAACGCTGAATTATCGGTTTGAGAACGGCAAGCGGCCGGTGGCAAGCTCACCGCAACTGGTCGGGGTGGTCAGCTCCGGCAATCTCGAAGTACTGATCGAGCCCGCTCCGCTCGGCGGCGCCTGCGAGATCGAAATAAAAACCGCCGCCACCGGTTTCGGCGCGACGTGGCAGGCCGTGATGGCGGATTTTCACGCGCGCTGGCTGTTGGCGGATACGCGCATCGCGATCAATGACATGGGCGCCACGCCGGCGGTGGTCAGCCTGCGCCTCGACCAGGCGGTGGAAACGATGATGGGAGGCGCGCCGTGAGCAGCTACCTTGAGTTGAATGCGCGCGAACGCATACAGCGCATGTTCGACGCCGGAACATTCGAGGAATTCCTGCCGCCCGCGGAACGCGTCATCAGTCCGCATCTCGCGCAGCTGGATGCCCCGGTATCGTTTGACGATGGCGTCGTGGTCGGCCGCGGCATGATGGACGGCAAACCGGTGTTCGGCGCCGCGCAGGAAGGCGGCTTCATGGGCGGCGCGGTTGGCGAGGTGCATGGCGCCAAACTGGTGGGACTGCTGCAACGCGCGGTCGAGGAACAGGCATACGCGGTGCTGCTCCTGCTGGAATCCGGGGGCGTGCGGCTGCATGAAGCAAATGCCGGACTGATTGCAGTGTCGGAAGTGATGCGGGCCATTCTCGATGCGCGCGCGGCGGGCGTTCCTGTCGTGGCGCTGATCGGCGGATCGAACGGATGCTTCGGCGGCATGGGCATCGCCGCGCGCTGCGCCAACATCATCGTCATGTCCGAAGAAGGCCGTCTTGCAATGTCCGGTCCGGAAGTCATCGAAACCGCGCATGGCGTCGAAGAATTCGATTCGCGCGACCGGGCCCTGGTCTGGCGCACCACCGGCGGCAAGCATCGTTACCTGCTCGGCGACTGCCAGGCACTGGTGCGCGACAACCTCGAGGCATTCCAGCAGGCGGCGCTGCAGGCGATGGAGGCCAGTCGCGCAGACGACATCGGACTGACCCTGAGCGATCTGGAAGCCGAACAGAGCATGCTGGAACGCCGCTTGACGGATTTTGGCGACGAATCCGATCCGCTGCAGATATGGCAGCGGCTTGGCATAGCCGACCCGGCCGCGATACCGATGCTGGAAGCGGAAGCGTTCGTGAATCTCGCGGATCAACATCGGGCAGGAGGCCAATGATGGACTGGAAAACACTCGCGTCCCGACTTTTCCCCGAGGGACATGACATCAGCGCGCAAGACAGCTTTCTATCGGGAGCCGGCCAGGTCGACGGCAAGCCGGTCGCCGTCATCGGTACCACCGACCATACGCCCATCGGCATCGAAATCGCTCTGGCGCAGGCGAAGGCGGTATTGAAGACCGTGCGCGAACATCCGCAGCGCCCGATTCTTATTCTGGTGGACACCCAGGGCCAGCGCCTGCGCCATCGCGATGAAATGCTGGGCATTAACAGTTATATGGCGCACCTCGGCAAATGCATAGACCTGGCGCGACGCCGAGGGCACAAAGTCATCGGCCTGGTGTACGACCAGGCATTATCGGGCGGCTTCATCACCAGCGGGCTGATTGCCGATGCCTGCTTCGCCCTGCCGGACGCGACGATACGCGTCATGGGCTTGCCGGCGATGGCGCGCATCACCAAAGTACCGGAAGAGAAGCTGACCGAACTGGCGAAGGACAATCCGGTCTTTGCGCCCGGCGCGCAAAATTACTTTCGCATGGGCGGAGTGCAGGAAATCTGGGAAGGAGACCTCGCGGCGCGGCTGGCACAGGCGCTTGCCGAGTGCGACGCCACAGACCGCCGCAGAGAGCTGGGACTGACGCGAGGCGGCCGCCATTTTGCGCAGCCGGTGGCGGAAGCAGTGAGGTCGGGCGGCCATGTTCGCCCGGCATGAGCTCGCATGGTTATCTGACATCGGCTGGCAGCATGCGCGGACCACCGCGCCCGAGTGTTGCCGCGACATGATCGACGCCTGGCGTCGGGCCGACTGGCCGGCAACCGTGCGGCGGGCCGACGCCGATCTGTTGCCGGACCAGGTATCGATCGGCATTGCCATGCCGCCCAGTCCGGTCGATGGGTCCAAGACCCGCATCGGTTTGCGGGTGTCGCGATCCGATATCAAAAGGGTCCTGCCGCCCATCGCTGTTGCGCAGGTGATCGAAGCCGTGCCTCAACCGTGGCAGCGCTCGCTCGCCGCATTGGAGAGAGAGGCTGCCGGCCAGGGATTGGCAATCCGCGTTTATGGTTCCGTCGCGCTGCAGGCATTGACGCGGCAACCCTACCTGACAGCGGCATCCGATATCGATGTGCTGCTGCATCCGGTGACGCAACCACAGTTGTATCGCGGACTAGCCCTGCTCAATTCGTACGCGAGTCGCCTGCCTCTCGACGGGGAGATGGTTTTCCCGCGTGGACAGGCCGTCGCCTGGAAAGAATTGTCGGGCGCGCTGCGCGCGAAGAGCGCCATGCGGGTCTTGGTGAAGGACATGCGTGGCGTCTATCTGACGACGGCTAGCGCCTTGATGGCGACCATGAAGGACGACGTATGCATGAACTGATGACCGCCGCCGGCGTTTGCTTTGAACCGGACAACCTGCATGTATTCCCGCGGCGCGGGCGGGAACAAGACCTTGCGTTTTGTGCCAGGACCGGTCGGCTGGCGGTGCGCTGCCTGTATGCGGAGTTGACTCTGTATCCAAAGCCGGGCCTGGTCTCGCTGGTCGATAACGGCAGTCATGGTGACATGACGGCGGAAACCTTCATGCGAAGCATGTTCGCGCTGCGCCACTATTTCATTCTCATTACCAGAGCGGGCCGGGAAGATGCGGCATTCGCGACGTTGAAGCGGTTCGGCATCGAAGCGGAACAGCGCATGATGACCGCCACCGGCGGCATCAATACCCATCGCGGCGCCATCTTTTGTCTGGGCTTGCTGTGCGCGGCGATTGGAAATTGCCATGCGCGCGGTGTTGCGCTGTCGGCCCCGTCGATCAGGTCCATGCTGTTGGCCCGATGGGGGAAGGCCTTGGCCGAACATACCCGGCCGGCGACCACCGGCTCGCACGGGGTCCAGGCTGCCCTGCGCTATGCAGCAAGCGGCGCGCGCGAAGAAGCCGCGTTGGGACTGCCGTCGGTGTTCGAGGTGGCCCTTCCGGCTTTGCGGCAAACCCTGGCCGCCGGGCGAGGCTGGAGACGGGCGCGCATCGATGCCTTGTTTGCCTTGATGGCGCATATCAGCGACACCAATGTGTATCACCGCGGCGGCGCCGACGGCGCGCAGACCGTCAGGCGGAATGCGCGGGATTTTCTCGCTTTGGGAGGCACGGCCCATCCGGACTGGGAAATGCATGCGGAACAATGCCATCGCAGCTTCGTCCGCGGCAGGCTTTCGCCAGGCGGCGCTGCGGACTTGCTGGCCGCGGCCTGTTTCGTTCACGACGCATGCCGGGAAGTCTGATCAGCATGCAAAACCGCCTTGCTCTTCTCTGCCCCGGCCAGGGCGGCCAGCATCCGGCCATGTTCGATCTTGCGCGCGCCGATCAGCGTGCCGGCCAGCAGCTCGACCAATGGCTGGCGGATGCGCGGCTTGGCGAAGCGCTCAATACCATTCTTTCAAATGACGCGCTTTTGTTCTCCAACCGATTGGCGCAGCCGTTGATCGCCGCGGCGACGCTGGCGATGTGGGAAGCGCTCAGGACTGATGTGGCCGCACCGGCTTTGATAGCCGGCTACAGCATAGGCGAGCTGAGCGCCTACGGTGTCGCCGGCGCTCTCAGTGCCGGCGACACCGTGATATTGGCGGCCACCCGCGCTCGAATGATGGACGCTTGCCTGAAAAACGGCCCACCGCAGCTGCTGATCGCCATTTCCGGCCAGAGCGCCGCAGCCATAGGCGAGATCACGCGACGGTACGATTTTCACGTGGCGATCGAAAACGGCGAGGACAGTTTCATCGCCGGCGGCCCCGCCGCTCTCTTGACGAAAGTGCAAGGCAGCTTAACCGCGTTGGGCGCCCACGTCACGGTTCTGCCGGTTGAAGTCGCATCGCATACGCCATTCATGCGTCCCGCGGTCGCGCCGTTTGCCGACGCACTCAGACATCGCCGCTTCATTGATCCGAGCATCGCAGTGCTATCAGGGACCTCGGCTGAAATGATTCATGCGTCGGAAACGGCGATCCTGCACCTATCGCGACAGATCGCGGAAAAAATCGTGTGGCATGCATGCATGGACGCCTGCGCCGAAGCCGGGATGACAGTAGCGCTGGAACTCGGTCCGGGCGCAGCATTGTCACGCATGCTGCGCGCCCGCCACCCTCGGATTGAATGCCGCTCGGTGGCTGACTTTCGCTCGCTCGACGGCATCAAAAAATGGCTTGCCCGGCATGTAAATTAAACACGTTTCCGGTTAGCCGAAAAATTCATTCCCCCCACGCATAACTGATATGGCCAGCCGAAATTGGCCATCATCCCGAATCGGCGCTATAACGATCAAAGTGCTGCGCACCGCGTCGCGGGACACAGCCGACAACACTCCCCTAGAGCGGCATACACCTTTGGCCGGCGCAGCGACTTCAAAAACCAAATCACGGGAGTTATGAAATGCGGGACGTAGTGATCTCTATTGCAGCGCTTCTTTTGGCCGCTGCGAGAATGCGGGCTGAAACCGTGATGCAGCGCTATGCAAAAGTACGCGTGCATCAGGACGACTCATATACCTCGAATGCGGGTGGATGGAATTGAACGGGCGGCAAGCCGCACACCATTCTCCTCCCCCTTCCCTTTCCCCTCGATCGAGCCGGCTGTGATCATTGCCATATTGATCAGATCTGCATGTTCATGATTTCCTGGTAAGCGGACACGATCTTGTTCCGCACCTGGACGGTTGACTGGAAAGTGATGCTGGCCTTCTGCATCGAGATCATGACGTCGGACAGGTTGACGCTGTCGTCGCCAAGCGCGAAACGCTGGCCGAGCACTTCGGCCTTGTGCTGCGCGCCGCTGACCTGATCCAGCGAGGACTTGAGTACCTCGGCAAAGTCGACCTTGCCGGCGCCTTTCTCGGCCTGCAGCGGGTTGACGCCGGTGGCGCGTTCGCTGGGGCGCGCGGCCGCGGCCTTGAGCTGGGCCATCATTCCTTGGATCTGGCTTGCGTCGAAAATTCCTGTTTTCATCGATTTTCTCTCCCGAAAGCGGAGTTGGTTCGTTTCTCCGCCCTTCTACATCGACACACTAACACCCGCCGCCGGATTGCTCGGCCCGATTAGCAGCCGAAATAGCGCTCTTTTCCCGCGATTGAAATCCGCCGCAGCGCCGACAATGCGTACCGTGCCTAATCACGCTTAACAACAAGACCTACATGCCCAACACCGACGCTTGCGGAGAAACATCATGGCGGTAGTCCTCGAAGAGGAAAGCCCCTCCAGGCCGCGCAGCCTCATGCGTCTGGCAGCCACGCCCAACGGCCGCAACATCCTTGCGATGATCGGCGTCGCGGCGGTCGCCGCGCTGATGGCCGGCGTCTGGATGTGGGGTCAGAAGCCCCAGTACCGGGTACTCTTCTCGAATTTTTCCGACCGCGACGGCGGCGCGATCGTTGCCTCGTTACAACAGATGAATGTGCCCTACCAGTTCGCCGAAGGCGGCGGCGCGATCCTGGTGCCGGAGGACAAAGTGCATGACGCCCGGCTCAAGCTGGCATCCCAGGGCTTGCCCAAAGGCGGCAATGTGGGCTTCGAGCTGATGGAAAACCAGAAGCTCGGCGTCTCGCAATTCCTCGAGCAGGTCAATTTTCAGCGCGCGCTCGAAGGCGAGCTGGCGAAGTCCATCCAGTCGGTGGGAGCGGTCCAGGCGGCGCGCGTGCACCTGGCCCTGCCGAAGAATTCGGTGTTCGTGCGCGACCAGCAGAAGCCCACCGCATCGGTGCTGCTCAATTTGCATCCTGGACGTGCGCTCGATCCGCAGCAGGTGAGCGCGATCGTGCACCTGGTTGCCAGCAGCGTGCCGGAACTGCCGACCGCCAACGTTACCGTGGTCGATCAGAACGGCACCCTGCTGTCCGAAGCGGGCAAGGCGCGCGCTTCCAACGGCCTCGACCCGACGCAGTTGAAGTATTTGCACGACCTGCAGCAAAGCATCGTGCGCCGCATCGAGTCGATCATCACGCCGATCGTCGGCGCCGAAAATGTGCGGGCGGAAGCGACCGCCGATGTCGACTTCTCGTCTACCGAACAGGCCGCCGAAACGTACAAACCCAACCAGGGCGCCAACCCGCCAGCGGTGCGCAGCCAGCACAGCACCGAATCCCAGAACGGCGGCAACACCGCATCGGGCATTCCCGGCGCATTGAGCAACCAGCCCCCCGCCCCATCGACCGCGCCATTGACGACGCCGCCGGCGCCGGGTTCCGCCAACCCCGCGAACCCTGCGACCACTCCCAACGCCGGCGCGCCTGCTCCCACGGGCAGCTCGCAACGCGACAGCACGGTCAATTACGAACTCGACAAGACCGTGCGCTATGTGCAGCAGCCGATGGGTGGAATCAAGCGGCTTACCGTCGCGGTGGTGGTCAACCACAAGCGCATCATCGACAAGAACGGCAAGACCGCCTACCGGCCCTTGACCGAGGCTGAAAAGACCGAGATCACCAACCTGGTCAAGGAAGCCATGGGCTTCAGCCAGGAACGCGGCGACAGCCTCAACGTGGTCAACAGCCCGTTTGCGAATATCGAGAAAGAGGCCCAGCCGGAAGTGCCGCTCTGGAAGCAACAGGAAACCTGGGCGCTCGGCAAGGAAATCGGCCGGTATCTGCTGATCGGCATGGTGCTGCTTTTCATGTATTTCAAGCTGCTCAAGCCGCTGCTGCGCAAGATCAGCCACAAGGAAAGCAACGTCGAAAGGCTGGAAGCGGAAGCCGGCGCTCCGCAACTCGAGAGCGCCGAGGACGACGCGGCGGTGGTGCAGCTCAGCAACGAGACGATGGAGCCGCCGGTCAGCCAGTACCAGATCAGCCTGGAGCAGGCCAAGCGGCTCGCCAGGGAAAATCCTAAAGTGGTCGCGAACGTGGTCAAGGAATGGGTGGCGGAATGAGCGAAATGGGTGTTCAGAAGGCAGCTATCCTGATGCTGGCACTGGGCGAGGACGAGGCTGTCGAGGTGATGAAATATCTCGGCCCGCGCGAGGTGCAAAGGCTGGGCAGCGCAATGTCGTCGATGAAGGCCGTACAAGCCAACGAACTCGAAAACGTGCTCAACGACTTCCGCATGAGAACCCGCTCGAACACCGCGCTCGGCCTGGATTCCGACGAATACATCCGCAACGTGCTGAACCGCGCGCTGGGCGATGACAAGGCGACCTCGCTGCTCAACCGCATCCTCGGCGCTCGCGAAGCGCGCGGGATCGAAAGCCTGAAATGGATGGATGCGCAATCGGTGGCCGAACTGATCCGCAACGAGCATCCGCAGATCATCGCGACCATCCTGGTGCACCTCGAGCGCTACCATGCGTGCGAAGTGCTCGAGTATTTCACCGATCGCATGCGCAATGACGTGGTGCTGCGCATCGCCACGCTGGACGGCGTGCAGCCGGCGGCGCTGCGCGAGCTCAACGACGTGCTGACCAAGCTCCTGACCGGCAATGAAAGCCTGAAGAAAAAGCCGATGGGCGGCATCCGCACCGCCGCCGAGATCCTGAACTTCTTCAGCGGCGAGCACGAAGCGTCCGCCATGGAAAGCCTGAAGAGCCATGACCTGGACATGGCGCAGCAGATCATGGACGAGATGTTCGTGTTCGAAAACATTCTCGATATCGACGATCGCGGCGTCCAGAGCATCCTGCGCGAAGTGCAGTCGGAATCGCTGATCATCGCCCTGAAAGGCGCCAGCGAGGGACTGCGCAACAAGATTTTCCGCAACATGTCGCAGCGCGCCGCCGAAATGATGAAGGACGACCTCGAATCGAAGGGACCGGTGCGGCTGTCCGAAGTCGAGGAAAAGCAGAAGGAAATTCTCGCCATCGTACGCCGCCTGGCCGACGAAGGACAGCTTGTGCTCGGCGCCAAGGGCGAAGACAAGTACGTGTAGCAGCCGCTGCCTGTGCTTATCGAGCTTATCGAGCTTATTGAGCTTACATAACGGATTTTCATGACATGAGCGCCTTCATCCCCAAGGAACAGCAGACCGCCTACCAGCGCTGGGAGCTGGCTTCCTTCGAGCAGGATCGCCCGAGGCGCGCGGGCCGGTCCGCGGCCGATATGGCCGCCGAGGAATCCGACCGTCTTGCCACCCAGGTCAGACAGGCGGCGGAGGAAGCGCAGCGCGCGGCTTATGCGGCCGGTTTCGAGCAGGGCCGCACCGCCGGTTTCGAGCAAGGGCACGCCGCCGGCTTCGAGCAGGGCTACGCGGAAGGACTGGAACGCGCGCGCGCCGATGCGGCGCAAGAGCGCGCGCTGCTGCAGCAGATCGCCCAGACCTTCGGCGCCGAAGTCGCTCAGGCCAGCGAACGCATCGCCGGCGACGTGCTGCATCTGGCGCTCGATGTGGCCCACGCAATGCTGAAG
>JAQGLQ010000064.1 GCA_028292785.1 Noviherbaspirillum sp.
GATCATGTAGATGAAAATGATCGCCAGCGCCAGCGCCGACAGCGCATAACCCATCGATTCCTGCATGTTCTTGGCCGAACCGCCGACCTGATAGCGATAGCCAGGCCGCCAGTTCATGTCGTCGAGTGCGGCCTTGATGTCGGCATTGACCTGGCCGGCGGAGCGGCCGACGACATTCGCCGACACTTCGACTTCCCGGTTCAGGTCTCGACGGTTGATCTGGTTGGCACCGGTCGAAGGCGCAATGGTGGCGACCTGCCGCAGCGGCACCATTTTCGGCGAGCCGTCGGCATTGGTCTGGGCGCTCGCCAGCATGAGCCGCGACAGGTCATCGAGATTGTTGCGGTCCGACGGTGCGAGCCGAACGTTCACATCATAATTTTCATCGTCCGGAGCGCGCCATGAACCGACCGCTTCGCCGGCAAGCAGAGGCCGCAGCGCGCCGCCGATCTGGGCGACGCCGACCCCCAGATCGGCGCCGAGATCGCGTTTGGGCTGGATGGAGATCGTCGGCTTGTTGGGCTTCAGGCTGAAATCGAGATCGACCACGCCGGGTATCGACTGGATTCTGCGCAGCGCCTCGTCCGAGAGCCGGGCGAGTTCCTTGAGGTCCGGTCCGAGCAGGCTGAGCCGGATCTGCTTGTTGTCGCCGCCGACGCCGTCCAGCGAGCCGATGTGCGTGACGGTGATCCCGGCGATCTGCATCAGGCGTGCGCGCAGCGGGGCGCTCAGTTGCGTGGTGCTGCGCTCGCGCTGGTTGCGCGGCGCCAGGCGCACGAAAGTCGTCGCCTGGTTCTTGCCCTGGGCAACCCCGGTATTGACGGTGGTGTAGAGGTCGCGCACTTCGGGGAATTCCCGCAGCACGGCCTCCACCTGGCGCGCCTTGGTTTCGGTGAATTCGAGCGAGGAGCCGACCGGCGTGTAATAGGTGACCCCGGTCTCGGAGTAGTCGGCTTGCGGCACGAATTCGCTTCCGATCAGGCCGCTCATCGGAATGGCCAGGCCGGCAAGGAATGTGGCGAGCGCAATCGCCAGCGTGGTTTTCCGGTGCCGCAACGACCATTTCAGGAGCAGTTGATAGGTGTCCGACAGCCACTGGACCAGCCGTTCGAACTGTTCGAGGACCCGGCCGATGGTTCTCGCATACAGCCCTTTGCGCCGTATATCTCCAGGCTGAGTTCCATGGATGGCGGGGTCGCGCCAGATTGAGGAAAGCATCGGGTCCAGCGTGAACGACACGAACATCGAGATCAGCACCGCAGCTGTCACCGTGATGCCGAACTGATGGAAAAAGCGGCCGATGATGCCGCCCATGAACCCCACCGGCAAGAACACCGCGACGATCGAAAGTGTGGTCGCCATCACGGCCAGGCCGATTTCAGCCGTGCCTTCGAGCGCAGCCTGCTTATGGCTCTTGTAACGTCCGTTCACCTTCATGCCGGCGTGGCGCACGATGTTTTCGCGCACCACGATCGCGTCGTCGATCAGCAGGCCGACGCACAGCGACAGCGCCATCAGCGTGATCATGTTGATGGTGAAGCCGAACATGTACATGAACAGGAAGGTGCCGATCAGCGCGACCGGCAGCGTCAGCCCGGTAATGACCGTCGAGCGCCAGGAATTGAGGAACAGGAAAACGATCAGTACAGTGAGCAGCGCGCCTTCGATCAGGGTGGAGCGCACGTTCTTGACGCCTACCCGGATCTGGCGCGAGCTGTCTTTCACCACCTCGATCCTGACGCCGGGATAGAGTGCCGCCATGGTCGGCTGCAAATCCTTCAGCGCGACAAACAGGCCGTCCGCGACGTCGATGGTGTTCTGACCCTGGGCCTTGAGGATGTTGAGAGCGAGCGTGCGCCGTCCGTTGTACATCGCCAGGCTTTCCTGCTCTTCCTGGCCGTCGACGACAGCGGCGATCTGCGACAACGTCACCGGCTGCCCGCCGCGCCGGGCGACGACGATGCGGCCGAAGTCTTGCGGATTGACGACGCGGCCCTGGATCTGCACCGCGCGCTCGTCGGCGGAGGAGCGTATCGCACCGGTCGGCAATTCCTGATTTTCGTTGCGCACGGCATTGAGCACCTGGTCGATGCCGATGCCGAGCGCTTCCATTTCGCTGGGCTTTACATAGATGCCGATTTCCCGCTTGACGCCGCCGACCAGGGTCACCGACCCGACGCCGCGCACGTTCTCGAGCCGCTTCTTCACCACCTGGTCGGCGATGGTGGTGAGCTCGCGCAGGCTGCGCGGCGTCGCGCCGGCTTCGTTGCTGACGGAAACGGAGAAGATCGGCTGGTCGGCAGGGTCGTAACGCGTGATGCGCGGTTCCTTTACTTCCTTGCGGAACACCGACCTGACCAGCGCCACCTTCTCGCGCACATCCTGCGCCGCTTGCGCCGGATCGACGGTAAGCGCGAACTCGATGATCACCAGCGACGATCCCTCATAGGATCGCGATGTCAGGCTGTTGATACCGCTGATCGTGTTGACGGCTTCTTCCACCTTGCGCGTGACGTCCGACTCCACGGTTTCAGGCGCGGCCCCCGGGTAATCGGTCTGCACCACTACCACTGGAAAAGTCACATCGGGAAACTGGTCGACGCGCAGCCTTTCATAAGAGAACAGGCCAAGCACGACAAACGCCAGCATCATCATGGTGGCGAGCACCGGGTTGCCGATGCTGATACGGGTGAACCACATGGGTCGGT
>JAQGLQ010000067.1 GCA_028292785.1 Noviherbaspirillum sp.
AATTCCTCGGCGACGCCGACCTGGCGTGGGACGACACCAAGGGCGCGGCGGTGTACCGGCCGATGCTCGGCCGCACCATCAACGCCTACAGCCACCTGATGCAGCGGGTCGACGCCAAGATGGTCGAGGACCTGTTCGAC
Organism: Noviherbaspirillum sp.; assembly: GCA_028292785.1. Next base: position 141 of record JAQGLQ010000067.1, read on the forward strand.
CGCCCTGCCCAGCCGGCGATCGGCGCGCCTGCGCCGGTTGAAACGGCGGCGGCGGCCGCCAGCGACATCGAAGCGCTGGCGCCGGAAATCAAGATCGACGACTTCACCAAGATCGACCTGCGGATTGCCAAAATCGTCAATTGCGAGCAGGTGGACGGCTCCGACAAATTGCTGCGCCTGACGCTCGACGTCGGTGAAGGCCGCATGCGCAATGTCTTCTCGGGCATCAAGTCGTCCTATCAGCCGGAACAGTTGATCGGCAAGCTGACCGTGCTGGTGGCGAACCTCGCGCCGCGCAAGATGAAGTTCGGCATATCGGAAGGCATGGTGCTGGCCGCCTCGGCCGCCGATGAAAAAGCCAATCCGGGCATTTACGTGCTCACCCCCTGGCCGGGCGCCGAACCGGGCATGCGCATCCGCTGAGCTGCCATGAATACGACAGCCTACCCGGCCTCGCGGCGTCAGGAGACGCTTTCCGATCAAACCAGGAGCTTCATCGTCCGCGAGGCCCATGCCGGCGATGCGCAGCTGATTGCGGACCTGACCCGCGCCTGCTGGGCGAACAAGGTGGCGCCTTCGGCGACCGGCCATCGGGAAACCGCCGCGCGCGTGCGCCAGGATTTGCAGCAGGGCGGCGGCTTCATTCTGATCAGCGACGATCGCCCGCTCGGCTCGGTACGATGGGTTCCGCTCGAAACGCAGTCCGATATCTGGGAAATCACGCGGATGGGCGTCCTGCCTGCCTATCGCGGAGCGCGGCTGTCGCAGCATCTGCTGGAGGCCGTGATCCATCGTGCGCAGACCTCCGATGCCGCCGAACTGCGCTTGGCGGTCCGCGCCGACCAGCCCAGGCTGCTGGATCTGTACGCCGCCTTCGGCTTCGAACTCGCGCCGGAACTCGAGTACCCCGACGATCGCCGTCCGGAACCGCCGCCGACCATCATGCGCAGGATGCTGGGATATTGAGCGCGCGCCGGATGGATGCCGGTGGCGGATCGAAGTCAAGGTAAAATGACGGACTTTCACAGCATCGTTAGCAAACAAACCATGAAATTCAGCAAGCAACAGCAGGGTTACGAATCCGATCTCACCAAGTTCATCAAGGAACTGAAGCAGAAAGATCCGGAACTCGAACTCAAGCAGCGCAGCGGCCGTGCATTGCTGTGGGATAAGGCGCCGATCGATCTCGATGCGACACAGCGCGCCGGGGAATCGCGCGTACAGCAGCAGCCCTACGTGTATCAGAACAAGATCTGATATCGTGAGCATGACGCAGGACCCGCGCTCGGCGCATGCAACGTCCGATGCGCCCGAAATGGCGCTTGCGAACCAGCGCGATTCGACGCCGAATGTGATCGATGGCGTCGCCTTCGCCAAGCTCTATGGCGAACCGCTGTTCAAGCTGCCTACCGACCTGTACATTCCCCCGGACGCGCTGGAGGTATTCCTCGAAGCGTTCCAGGGACCGCTCGATCTGTTGCTGTACCTGATCCGCAAGCAGAATTTCAATATTCTCGACATTCCGATGGCGCAGGTGACCCTGCAGTATCTCGAATATATCGACCAGATCCGCGTTCACAATCTCGAACTGGCCGCCGAATACCTGCTGATGGCAGCCATGCTCATCGAGATCAAGTCGCGCATGCTGCTGCCCGTCAAAAAAGCCGATAGCGGCGAAGAGGCGGAAGATCCGCGCGCCGAACTGGTACGCCGCCTGCTGGAATACGAACAGATGAAATTCGCGGCGCAGCAGATCGATGCCGTGCCACAGCTTGGACGCGACTATGTGCGCGCCCAGATTTACATAGAACAGAGCGTGGTGACGCGCTGGCCTGATGTCGCGGTGACCGACCTGCAGGCCGCCTGGGCCGATGTGCTCAAGCGCGCGCGGTTGACGGCTCACCACACCATCTCGCGCGAAGAGCTTTCGGTGCGCGAGCACATGACCGGCATTCTGCGTCGCCTGCAGGCGGCGAAATTCGTCGAGTTCGCCGACCTGTTCGATCCGTCGCGGGGGGTCCCGGTCGTGGTCGTCAATTTCATCGCCTTGCTCGAACTCGCCAAGGAAACCTTGATCGAGATCACGCAAGCCGAGGCCTTCGCGCCAATCTACGTACGCCTGGCATATTCTCCGGCCTAACCGACCAGCCGAACGACATACCTCAGGGCAGTTTCATGAAAATCATCTCGTCGATCGAAGAATTGCGCGATCAGCTGCGCGGACAGCTGCGCACCGCGTTTGTGCCCACCATGGGTAACCTCCACGAAGGTCACCTGTCGCTAATGCGCATAGCCCGCAAGCACGGCGACCCGGTAGTGGCGTCGATTTTCGTCAACCGTCTGCAGTTCGGTCCGAACGAAGACTTCGACAAGTATCCGCGCACCTTCCAGGCCGACGTCGAAAAACTGGAAAAGGAAGGCGTGTATGTGCTGTTCGCTCCGACCGAAAAGGATCTGTATCCGGAGCCGCAGGAATATCGTGTACGGCCGCCGGACGACCTTGGCAACATCCTCGAAGGCGAATTCCGTCCGGGGTTTTTCGTCGGCGTCACGACCGTGGTGCTCAAGCTGTTTTCCTGTGTCCAGCCGCGCGTGGCGGTATTCGGCAAGAAGGATTACCAGCAGCTGATGATCGTCCGGAACATGTCCAAGCAGTTCGCGCTGCCGACGGAAATCATCGCGGCGGAAACCTATCGGGCGGACGATGGGCTTGCTCTGTCGTCGCGCAATGCCTACCTGTCGCCGGAGGAGCGCAGCGAAGCACCCGCGCTGTTCAAGCTGCTCAATGGCGTTGCCAATGAGATACGCGCCGGCCATCTCGATATTTTCGAACTCGAACGCAACGCGATGTCCAGCCTTGTCCAGCGCGGATGGAAGCCCGACTATATCTCGATACGCAAACGCGCCGATCTGCAGCCCCCTGCGGCCGGCGACCTCGCCACCGGCGAGCCGCTCGTGGTGCTGGCCGCGGCCAAGCTCGGCACCACACGCCTCATCGACAATCTCGAAATTTGAGCAAGGGCCGCATCCGCTACGCGCGTTCGACGGCGGCGCTCATCGGCGCCCTGCTGCCGCTGTCCGCCTCGCTGGCGGCCGTCTTTGTCGTCGACGACAGCAAGCGCACCGTCACCCTGCGCGAGCCGGCGCGCCGCATCGTCAGCCTCGCGCCTCACACGACCGAACTCCTCTATGCGGCGGGCGCCGGCCCGAGCGTGGTGGGCGTGAGCGAACACAGCAATTACCCGCCCGAAGCAACGTCGCTGCCATCCGTGGGCGGCGTTGCGGCACCGGATATGGAACAGGTCCTCGCGCTCAAGCCTGACTTGGTCGTTGCATGGGCCAGCGGCAACTCCTCCGCTCAAATCGCGAAATTGCGTTCGCTGGGCATCCCTGTTTTCGAAAGCGAACCGCGCGACTTCGCGACCATCGCTTCTTCGCTGGAACGCCTGGCGCGGCTCGCCGGCACCGAAGGCGTCGCGCAAGCACAGGCAGACCGCTTTCGAGCCCGTCTCGAGCGCTTGCGCAGCGATTACCGGCAGCGTCCCGGCGTGACCGTGTTCTACCAGATCTGGCGCGCGCCATTAATGACGCTGAATGGGCAGCACCTCGTCTCCGCTGCCATTCGCCTGTGCGGCGGCGAAAACATTTTCGGCGGATTGCCGCAGCTGGCGCCGACCGTGGGGATCGAATCCGTCCTCAAGGCCAATCCGGAAGCGATGATCGCAAGCGGCGGCGCGAAAGATGACCCATTCGCAGGCTGGCGCCGCTTCCGCGCGCTCACCGCGGTGGCGCGCGGCAACCTGTTCATGGTCGATGGCGACTTGATGAACCGCGCTACGCCGCGTGTGCTGGACGCCACGGAAGTGCTCTGCAGGCAGCTCGAGACGGCGCGAGCCAAGAGATAGTCCGCTTTTACTCGAGTGGCATCAGCATCAGATCGGTGTCGCCCGGATCGATGCCGCGTTGCGAGAGCAAGGTAGTGACCTGGCCGCGGTGATGGGTCTGATGGTTGAACAGGTGGGTGACCAGAAGCCATGCCGGCCTGCTGCGCGTGGACCTGGTCAGGCCGCTGTACCAGCTGAAGTCTGCCTGCAGCCACTTGGCGTCGACCACCGCGGCCCAGGCATGAATATCGGCATCCATCGCCAGCCGCGCCGCTTTCAGCGCATGCCAGTCGCCATATAGCTCGGTGCCGATGGCGGCCTGCGGATACTCTTTTTCAAGCGGCGTACCCTTGGTGAAGCGCCCGATCCAGACATAGTCGCCCCAGATCAGATGGTTCAGGGTCGCATGGATGGATTTGAAAAATGCGCCGCAGTCGGCCTTGCGCTCGGCATCGGTCAACTGGTCGCAGGCCGCATAGATTTTTTCATTCATCCAGCGGTTGTAGCGCGCCATGGTCTGCGCATAAAGCGGTGTAATCATGGATTCCGTTTTCCGAGGTTATTGTTCCACCCATCTCACGATTTCCCCCCACTGTTCCAGATCCTTTTCCACGCGCGACGGAGCGACATCCCACAGGGTAGCGCCATGCGCGGCAAGCTGGACATAGTTTTGGGTATCGCGCAGATAGCCTAGCATCGGCAGGCCGAGGTTGCCGACATAATGCGCCAGCTGTTCGGCGGAACGCGTGCGTATGTTGACCCGCATGCCGAGTACACCGATACCGTATTTGCCCTTGCGGGCGATCAGTTTCTGGAGAAAAGCCTGCGTCGCGAGAATATCGAACATCGAGGCCTGCAGCGGCACGATCACCTTGGACGCTATCTTCAGCACTTCCTCGACGTACGCGCCATCGAAGCCCGCCGGCGTATCCAGCACCATGTGGCTGGTGCCCTTGGGCGGCCGCGCGAGCCGTCCGTCGCGGATTTCCCAGGCCGCGATCGGCGGCAGGATTGCCGGCCGTAGCGCAAGCCACGAACGCGACGATTGCTGGAGATCGACGTCGCCGAGCATGACCTGATGCCCCTGCTTCGCGAAATAGCCGGCGAGGTTGGTCGCGATCGTGCTCTTGCCGACGCCGCCCTTCGGGTTTGCAATGACTATCACTCGCATCGAACTCTCTCCCTGACGTGGATTGCGGGTGGCATGTCCCTGCGCCGCCGCTATTGCCCAGGGAATTTTCGCAAGAATAGCATGCTGTTCGGGGTCCTCGGGCCAAGCCGGCTAAGCCAGCGGGATGAAAAAACGTCCCTGCGCGGTAGCCACGACATGAAACCTGCAGCCGAAGGCTTGACCGAGTATGGCTGGCGTCATGGTGCTCGCGGGGCCGAGCCAATGCCGGTCTTCCCCGAGTATCATTACATGGGTCGCGAAGCGGGACACGAGGTTGATATCATGACAAGCCGCGATCGCGGCCTTGCCATTCGCCGCCATCTTTCCGATAAGCCGCATGACTGCAAGCTGGGAGGCGGCATCCTGTTGGGCGGTGGGTTCGTCGAGCAGAAATATTTCCGGGTCCTGCGCGAGCAGGGTCGCCAGAGCGACACGCTGGCGTTCGCCACCCGACAGGGTGATCACATCCTTGTCCGCGTGGCCAGACAGTCCGACCGCCGACAAGGCCGAACGGGCCGCCGCCACGTCCTCGTCGTTTTCCCAGCCGAGGCCGGCCTGGAAAGAATGGCGGCCGGCGAGCACCGTTTCCAGCGCGGTGCTCGAAAAGGCATCGAACTGCTGCTGCGCCATGAGGCCGCGCAGTTTCGCCAGCGGTCCGGCGTGCATCGAATGGATGTCCGTTCCCTTCACCAGGACATGGCCTTCCTTCGGTGCGAGCAGGCCCGCGATAGTGCGCAGCAAGGTGCTCTTACCGGCGCCGTTGCGGCCGAGGAGGCACCAGAACTCGCCGCGCGCGATCCGCATATCGAGTCCGCTGCACAAGGTCTTGCCGCCGGCTTCGATGCGCAGCGATTGCGTGCTCAGCAAGGCGACGCTCATGCGCGACTCCTCGACAGCAGCCACAGAAATACCGGCACGCCGGCCAGAGCGGTGATCACGCCGACCGGAAGCTGGGTCGGCGCGACGACGGTCCGCGCCATCAGGTCGGCCAGCGTCAGCACGCTGCCGCCGGCAAGCACGCTGGCCGGCAAAAGAATGCGCTGGTCGTTGCCGAACATGAGCCTGATCGCATGTGGCACGACCAGCCCGACGAAGCCGATGGTGCCGGCCGCGCTGACCGCTGCCGCGGTGGCGACGGAGGCGACGCATACCGTCATGACACGCAGCCGCACCACCGGCACGCCGAGCAGCTGCGCAAAGCTTTCGCCGCGCGCCAGCAGGTTCAACTGCCTCGCATGGATCACCGCCCAGCCGATCGCGGCCAGCAGGATAAGCCATGCCGGCATGATGAAGCGATTGCCTTCGAGGTCGCCCATCAGCCAGAACACCATGCCGCGCATTTGCGCGTCGGGCGCCAGGCTCAACAGCAGCGTGACCAGCGCGCCGAAGCCGGAAGCGATCATCACGCCGGTCAGAATCAAGCGGTGCCCCGCCGCGAACGGCGCAGCGGGCAGGCGGCGCAACGGTTGATGCACCAGGCCGAACAGCAGCAGCACGGCGATGCCGGCGCCGACCGCGGCGCCGGCGCCGGCCATGCCCTCCTGCCCGATGCCGAGATAGAGCGCCACCATCATCGCGCTCAGGGCACCCGCCGCCGCGCCGCCGGACAGTCCGAGCACATACGGGTCGGACAGCGGATTGCGCAGCAGAACCTGCATCAGCGCCCCGGCCAGCGACAGCAGGCCGCCAACCGCGAATGCGGCAAGCACGCGCGGCACGCGCAGCATCCAGATCAGCTCATGGTTCGCCGGCGAGAGCATGCAGCCGGTGCTGCCGCACAGCGCGGAAACGGCGAGCGCAAGCGCGGCCAGGATGCCCAGGCCGAGCAGGATGGTGATTGCGCGCCGCATCGTTGCTTCCCTTCCGCTTCGGTTACTGCTGCCAGTTCAGGCCGACGAATACGCCGCGCGGCGGCTGGTTGAAGCCGAAGGCGGTTTGATATTCGCGGTCGAACAGATTTTCCAGCCTGCCGAACACCGACAGCTCCTTGCCGAGCGAGTAACGCGCCTGCAAATTCACCAGCGTGTACGCGCCGAGCCGGTTGCTACCTTCCGGGCGGGCGCCGGTGTAATCGACATCGCCGCCGACTTTCCAGCGTCCATAGGCGGTATTCGCGGACACCGATGCAAGAGTCCGGGCGCGTCGGATCAGACGCTCGCCGGTGGTGTCGTCGCGCGGATTCTGCAAGGTCAGGCTGGCGCGCAGATCGGTGTCGCGCCATTTGCCGGTCGCGCTCAATTCCAGTCCCTTGTTGCGGGCCTTGGAAATATTCTCGAAGCGGCTGGTCGCGAAATCGTAATCCAGCTGCTCGGCGGTGCGCGTCGTGAACACCGTGGCGCGCAACAACGTGTCCTGCACGGCGTATTGCAATCCAACCTCGGCGGCACGCGCCTTCTCCGGTTTGAGCGACGGGTTGCCATATACCGGTGCGTACAGATATCCCAGCGGCGGCGCATTGAAGGCGGTCGACACGCTCGCCGTCGCCTTCAGCGCATTCGTCAGCAGATAGCCGTATCCGAGATAACCGGTGGTGGCGGAGTCGACGTTCTCGATCCTGTCATGGCGCGCATTCAATTGCCACTGATGCGCGCCCGCCTTGCCCTGGATGCCGGCATACACGCTGTCGGCATTGCGTCCGATCCTGAACACCGGATCGAATCCGCTGTCGCTGGTCAGATGCTGCGACTGGTGCTCGGCGCCGGCCGTGACGGTCCATGCCGGATCAAGCACGATTTCGTTGTTCCATTGCAGCGTGCGGTTGCGGGTGCGGTAATAGTCGTTGATGGGAAACGCGGTGATATACCGATTCGCGTTGCGGTCGCGGAATTCCGAGTAGGACACGCGCGAAGCCCAGCTGTCGGTAATGCGGTTGTGCGAAAACAGGGTGGCGACACTCAGGTCGGTTTCGCCGCGATGGACGTCGGCAGGCGTATCGAAGCTGCTGTCGAAATCGAATTTCCCCTCGGTGGCCAGGAAGCGCACGCCGAGTTCCTGTCCTTTCGACCATTCCGTCGAAAGGGTGCCGTTGGCGCTGGTGTTGCGGTAGCCGTCGTTGTCAGGGTTGGCGCCCGGCCGCTGCGCGGAATTGATCGCGGAAAAACCGTCGGTACGGAAATGCGACGCGCCCAGCGAATAGCGCAGGCCGCCGGAGGAGCCGCTGACGACGGCCGAAGCGCGCCGCGTATCGCGAGAGCCCGCTTCGACGGTGGCGTTGACGCGCGCCGGCCCATCGCCTCTTTTCGTGAATACCTGGATCACGCCGCCGATGGCGCCGGAGCCGTAGATGGCGGACACGTTGCCGCGCACGATTTCGATGCGCTCGATCTGATCCAGCATCAGGTGCTCGAGGCTCACCGTGCCGGTGGCGTCCTGTTTGGTCAACGGCACGCCGTCGAGCAGAACCAGCGTCTGGCGCGATGGAGCGCCGCGCATGAAGATCCCGCCGGACTGGCCGATGCCGCCGTTCCGGGTGAACTGGAGGCCGGCTTCATGCCTGAGCAGGGACGGCAGGTCGACTGCCTGCGAATTGGCGATATCCTGCGCGCTCAACACGGTCGTGTGAGGCAGTGCTTCGGCCTGCAACTGCTGGACGCGCGCCGCCGTCACGACGACCGGAGCGAGCGCCTTGTCGCCGGCGGACTGGGCCGCTGCAGGGGCCGCGCCCAGGGTGGAAAAAGCCGATGCAAGCGCAAGCGGCGTCAATGCCGCAAAGCCGGCGCGAGATGTGGAATGTTTCATGTTTTTTATATTGATGACAAGCCTCCGGCCCGCTTCCCCGCAGGCCGGATCAATGGAAGTCGCAACGGAGTCATCAAATACGAAGATCGAAACCATGATGTACTGCTCAGGCATCCCGGGACCGGCTGATTCGTGTTTGCGAACACCCCGTCGCGGCACTTCCCCCTGTTCTGGCCGGTATCCGGGCTGACAAGTCTGGGCGCCTCACCTTCCCATGCGAACCGCACAGTGGCATGAAGAGACGGCCGGTCGTCGCGGACCCGCCATGTGGAGCGGGATGCGACGACGCTTGTTTTACCGTTGCGGGGGCAGCACACGTTAGCTTTCCGACATGAACCTGCGTGGTTCGAAGCACCGTGTTTCCCGTTTAACCGCGCACATGGAGATGTGCGCGAGCACCAAAACTCCGGCAGTGTATGCGCCGGGGCCGGGCGCGTCAAATCGGCAACATGTTCATGCGCAAAGGTTTACACTGTGCGCCGCGTTCATCCATCTGTTCCTTACCGGCACCGTCCGACCACTCTCGATGAAAAACACACCCGAATACTATAGCCAGCAATACAACGCCCTCGGGGGCATTCCGGAGCGCGCGCACATTCTCACGCGCTGGAGGAAGGACTCCGACCATGTTCGCCGCACCTGCGCCGCCCTGCGCGATCTGCCGTATGGCGAGTCGCCCGGCGAGCGCCTCGATTTCTATCCCGCCAACCGCAGCGACGCTCCCCTGCTGGTGTTCATTCATGGCGGCTGGTGGCGCTCCATGGACAAGTCGGATTTCGCATTCATCATTCCCGCCTACACGCGGGCCGGCTTCAATGTCGCGCTGACCAATTACACGCTGGCCCCGGCGGCGTCGCTGGCCGAAATCGTTCAGCAGCAGTTGCGCGCGCTGGCATGGCTCTACCGCAACGCGGACAAATACGACTTCGACCGCGAGCGCATCGTGGTGTCCGGGCACTCGGCGGGCGGGCATCTGTCGGCCATGATGATGGCGGCGCACTGGCCGCTCTTCGGCGAGCAGCTGCCAGCCGACCTGATCAAGGGCGGCGTGCTGATATCAGGCCTGTACGATCTCGACAGCGTGCGCATGGCCGAATATGTGAACGTCGATCTGCAGCTCATGCCCGAAGACGTCGATCTCGTGTCTCCCGCATGGATGCCTCAATCGCATCCGACGCCGTTCATCACGGCGGTCGGCGCACTGGAGTCGGATGAGTTCAAGCGCCAGAACGCCTTGATCGCGCAGCAGTGGAAATCCAGCCATCGTGCCGACGTCGCCTTGCCGGACGTGAACCACCTCACTATCTGCGACGCGCTGGCGACGCCGGGCAATGCGCTGTTCGAGGCCACCGTCGAACTATTGTCGAAGCTTGAAAAAACGGCAAGTCGCGAGTAGCCGCCGCATCGCCAAAAAGATTAAAGAATTGCCCGTTCCATGCCGTTGCTGGTGCTAGCACAACATTCTTGGAAAGCATTGACATGACGGACGCGGTAGACGATTTTGAGGCACTGTTTGACGAAATAGCATCACAGCGGGATGCGATGGCCGTGGCGTCGGACGCTGCGGCCGCGCCAGCCGCCGCGAGTGAAACGCTTCCGGTCGCGCAGGAGGAGTCCGCGGACGACACCGCAACCGGACAATCCGATAACCCCATGTACGAGCGCCTCGGCGGCATCGTCCGCATGCTGCACGATTCCCTGCGCGAACTCGGCTATGACCGGTCGCTTTCGGACGTGGCCAGCCAGATCACCGATGCGCAAGGCCGTCTCGAATATGTCGCAACCCTCACCGAACAGGCGGCCAACAAAGTCTTGAATGCGGTCGACGTCGGCATGCCGGCGCAAGACACGCTGGCAAAAGCGGCCGACGATATGGACCAGCGCTGGGCGCAGTTATTCGAAGGCAAGCTCGATATCGTGGAATTCAAGCGCCTGGCCGGCGACTCCAAGCAGTTCGCCGCCACGGTCAGCGAGGCGACCGAAGCTGAAAAGGCACGCCTGCTCGATATCATGATGGCGCAGGATTTTCAGGACATCACCGGCCAGCTCATCAAGAAGATCGTCGCGATCACCAGTGTCGCCGAGCGTGAACTCGCGCAGCTGCTGCGCGACAATGCGCCGGCCGAAATCCGGGCCGCCATGGACGAACCGAAGCCGGTGGAACTGATGCAGGGACCGTCGACGCCGAACGCGGCCATGGGCCAGGATGATGTGGACAGCATGCTTGCCGAGCTGGGGTTCTGATGGACGACATGCTGAAGGAATTCGTCGTCGAAGCACTGGACCTGGCGACGAATGTGGAGGCGCATCTGCTCTCCCTAGAACGACGCCCCGACGATACCGACGCGCTCAACGCTCTGTTCAGATCGTTCCATACGATCAAGGGCGGCGCGGGTTTCATGAATCTGCCCGCCATCGTCTCGGCATGCCATCTGACGGAGAATCTATTCGATGCGTTGCGGACCGGTCAGGCGCCGGTGACGCCGACCGCCATTGAAGCCAGCCTGCAGGCCAGCGGATTCGTGGCCGATCAACTGACCCAGCTCGCACAGGGAGTCGCGCCGGAAAGCCTGGCCGCGATGCCCGCCGAACTCGAAGCCATCCTTACACGGGCGATCGAGGGAAAACCGGCGCCCGCGCCGGCCGCTACCGCAACTGCGCCGGAAAACCGGTCCCCCGCCATTGCCGCCACCGTCGATGGAATCGACTGGGAAGCCCTGTATCGCGCGGTCGTGCCGGCCGCAACCGGCGCGGCGGCCGTCGCTGTCGCGGCACCCCCGACAATTGTCGGCAAGTCTGCCGCCGACGATGGGGGCGTCCGCCCGATTACCGCCCAGGTAAAGGAAGACAGCATTCGCATCGATGCGGTCAAGCTCGACGCATTGCTCGAAGTCGCCGGGGAATCGGTGCAAGCCGCCAACCAGGCCAGCGTGCTGCTGGAGAAGCTCGCCCAGTTCCCGTTCGAGGGCCAAGCCGCGGCGCTGATGGCAAACCTTGCGGAAACCCTGAGCCGCGCATCGCGCTACTCCACCGAATTGCAGCGGGCTACGCTGTCCACCCGCATGCAGCCGGTGGGCCGGCTATTCCAGAAGTTTCCGCGCCTGGTGCGCGAGCTGGCCAAGGAACTCGGCAAGGATGTCGAACTCGTGATCGAAGGCGCGGAGACCGAAGTGGACCGGGTAGTGGTCGACAGTCTCTACGATCCGCTGGTCCATATGCTGCGCAATGCGCTGGACCATGGCATCGAGGAAGCGCGGGAACGCGCCGCCACGGGCAAACCCGCCAAGGCGACGATTCTGCTCAAGGCCTGGCAGGAGGGCAGCAGTGTCATGATCGAACTGGCTGACGACGGCAAGGGCATGGACCCGGCCAGGCTGCGGTCAAAGGCCATCGCCAAAGGATTGATCGGCGAAAACGCGGCGCAAAGCGCCGAGGAAGCGTATCAACTGGTTTTCCTGCCCGGATTCTCGACCAAGGAAGTCGCTTCCAGCGTGTCCGGGCGCGGGGTCGGCATGGACGTGGTGAAGACCGCGGTCGAAAAACATCGCGGCGCGATCCGCATCGACTCCAGTCTCGGCCAAGGCACACGCTTCACCATCCGCCTGCCGATCGAACTGTCGATCGTGCCCACTATGCTGGTGCATGCTTCCGGCGCCGCCCTGGCCATGCCGATGGCGGTAGTGGAAC
>JAQGLQ010000074.1 GCA_028292785.1 Noviherbaspirillum sp.
CGACCGCGCCGTCGCGGCGACGTACTGCGCGGGAAAGCTGTTGCATGCGCGTGGGCAGCCGCAGATAGCATGAACTGAATCACTTTGTAGCGGTCTTGTAATATTGAAGAGCGGCCGCATGTTCTTCACTGAATCGTAGCGGGCACGCAAGTGCCTGCTGAACATGCAAAGCCGGTCGGATACGAATGACATGGTTCTGTTTTTGCGAACCAAACGCCACCGAAAACTGCACTTTCACTGAATCCGATTCGTTTATCCTGCGTTCTGCGCGTTCCATGTGTTCCACACGCACGCAAAGGTAAAACAGTAGCAAACCTGGCAACCCCGCTTCGTGTCGCACGGGAGAGGGCGCGGGAAATTGTCATCCTCATACAGGAGATTTTGTTGAACCAAAAATATGTCGGACCCGCAATCATGGCGGCGGTCATGTTTGTCGTCTATATCGCCTTCAATCAGTTTGCCGGCGGCACCCGCGCAGCCGGCGCCGCGCCGATCGCCTATTCCGAACTGATCACCGAGATCAAGAGCGGAAATATCCGCGAAGCGACGATTACCGGGGAAAACATTGTCGCCGTCACGAAAAGCGGCCAGGCCGTAAAGACCACCGCGACCATGCTCGACCGCGGACTGGTCAACGATCTCGTCAACAACGGCGTCAAGTTCGATGTCCGCAATCCGGAAGGCCCATCCTTCCTGTCGCAGATTTTCATTTCCTGGTTCCCGATGCTGTTGCTGGTCGGCGTCTGGATTTTCTTCATGAAGAAATCGCAAGGCGGCGGCGGCATGGGCGGCTTGCGTTCCATCGGGAAATCCAAGGCGCGCATGCTGGATGAGAAATCCAATCTGGTGACCTTCGCCGACGTCGCCGGTTGCGACGAGGCCAAGGAAGAAGTCGAGGAAATCGTCGAATTCCTGCGCGACCCGAGCAAATTCCAGCAATTGGGCGGCCGCATTCCGCACGGCGTGCTGATGGTGGGTCCTCCGGGAACCGGCAAGACCTTGCTGGCGCGCGCCATCGCGGGAGAGTCGAAAGTGCCTTTCTTCACGATTTCCGGCTCGGACTTCGTCGAAATGTTCGTCGGCGTGGGCGCATCGCGGGTGCGCGACATGTTCGAGAATGCGAAGAAACATGCTCCGTGCATCATCTTCATCGATGAGATCGATGCGGTAGGCCGTCATCGCGGCAGTGGCATGGGCGGCGGCAATGACGAGCGCGAACAGACGCTGAATCAGATGCTGGTCGAGATGGATGGCTTCGAAGCGAACTCCGGCGTCATCGTGATCGCTGCGACCAACCGCGCCGACGTGCTGGACAAGGCGTTGCTGCGTCCGGGACGGTTCGACCGCCAAGTAATGGTCGGCCTGCCCGACATTCGCGGCCGCGAACAGATCCTGCAGGTTCACATGCGCAAGGTGCCGATCGGCAAGGATGTGCAGGCAGGCGTCCTCGCGCGCGGCACTCCGGGTTTTTCCGGCGCGGAACTCTCGAATCTGGTGAATGAAGCGGCATTGTTCGCGGCGCGCCGCAACAAGCGCTTCGTCGACATGCAGGATTTCGAGGATGCGAAGGACAAGATCATCATGGGGCCGGAGCGCAAATCGGCTGTCATGCGCGAGGAAGAGCGTCGCAATACCGCCTACCACGAATCAGGGCATGCAGTGGTCGCCAAGCTGCTGCCGAAGGCCGATCCGGTGCACAAGGTCACCATCATGCCGCGCGGCTTTGCGCTTGGCCTCACCTGGCAGCTGCCGGAACATGATCGCGTCAACATGTACAAGGACAAGATGCTCGAGGATATCTCGATCCTGTTCGGCGGACGGATCGCCGAGGAAATCTTCATGGGCCAGAAGTCGACCGGCGCATCCAACGACTTCGAACGCGCGACCAAGCTGGCGCGCGCGATGGTGACGCGCTACGGCATGTCCGCCGCGCTCGGCACCATGGTCTACGCGGACGAGAACGACGGATCGGGGTTCGGGCCGTCGAAGTCGGTGTCGGAAGAAACCCAGCAGAAAGTCGATGCGGAAATCCGCAGCATCCTCGACCGCCAGTACGCGCTGGCGCGCGAGCTGCTCGAAGCCAACCGCGACAAGGTCGAGGCAATGGCCAAGGCCCTGCTCGAGTGGGAAACCGTCGACGCGGACCAGATCAACGACATCATGGCCGGCGTCGAACCGCGCTTGCCGAAGAACGGCGTGCCCGAAAAACGGGCGGGACGTTCCGGCGATCTGCCGCCGACGGCAACCGCTCCGGCCTGACGCTCGCGCTCAGGCATTGATTGAACCGGGCAGGAACCGCACAACAGTGTGGTTCCTGCCCGGTTTTTCATTTCAGCTTTCGGTTTTCACCTGCACCGCAACGCCGTTCCCGCCTGCCGCGGCGCGTATCGGCAAACTCAGCCGCCGCGCGGCAATTCGGCCCAGAGGAAGCTCGACCCAGCGGTGGAATGCCGCGCCCGCCGCGATGCTGGCCGCCCATGCGAGCAGCACCCCCGCTGCCTGCACTTCCGGCTGCGCCGGCGCGAAGCGGATGAAGAGCGCATTGACGATCAGGCAGACCGGAAAATGCACCAGGAACACGGCATAGGAAATGCGTGCCATGAAGTCCACCAGAGCGACCCGCCGGCTCGAAAATAGCGGACCGGCCAGGCGCA
>JAQGLQ010000119.1 GCA_028292785.1 Noviherbaspirillum sp.
ACTGATCGGGAATATCCTATGCCAAGACCAGGGTCAGTGAAAAAAACATGACCGATCGGTAATAATTTGCTATGGCTGCGCGACGCATTGATCGCTCTGTACCGTCTTCATGTGAGCGCGGTCGTGCCGCATCAAGATGCCACGAAAAATGGATGGCATAAGAAGGAAGCAGGTCTGATCGCAGAGCGAAGACAAGACAGGGCGCAAAGGAGGCAGCATGTCGGCAATCTATCCAGACGATTCCATCCCGCTCGGCAATATGACCGCGGTCGAGCTTTCAGTCCGCGCTCAAAAGAAGTTTCTGCAGCAGCTGCTGCATGCCGCAGGCGATTCCATGACGCTGAGCGAACTGCCGCTGCAGGATGCGGAAACGCGTACTTATCTCGTTCCAAAGCCGCTGGAAGACGTCGCGCGGCGCATGTCCGGTCTTGCGGCGGATGCGGACTGGAAAGCCGCCGTGACGCGATGGGGCGCCGCGCATGTCAACATCCTCAGTACCGAAGCCGCCTTGAGGCTGCTCGATATCGGCCGTGTGAAGGCCGTTGTCACCCACGCCGTTGCGCCCTGGTCGGCGCCTCGGGAGCCGGTGCCGCAAGCGGCCGAGGGCCCCAGGCGGACCGCGCTGCCGCTGCAATTCCAGGGACCATTCGACTGGCATCTGGAAGCCTGCGGCATACCTCAGGCATGGTCGATGTTCGCCGAATCGGGCAGGCACACGGACAGGCTGCCGTGGAAGGACATCCGGATCGCGCATATCGATACCGGGTTCAGCGAGCATGTCGCGCTCGGCTGGGCCAATGGCAGCAGCGTGACCGTCCACCCGCAGCTCGGCTATGATTTTTTCGAGCCCGACGCCGATGCGCGCGACCCTTTTCTTCCGAGCGGCAATCCCGGACATGGCACGCGCACCAGCTCGGTCATCGCCGGCTTCGATCCCGCGGCCGATGGAAAGCCGTTCTATGGTGCGGCACCGGGGGTGATGATCATTCCCTACCGGGTCACGGATTCCGTTCTCATCGACCACGTCAAGCGCCTGGTCGCGCAGGCCATCGAGGATGCCCTGACCAAGAACTGCGATGTGATCAGCATCAGCCTCGGCGCGCTCTTCGGCAGCAGCCATCTTGCCAGTGCCCTGGACCACGCTTACGAGAAAGGCGTGATCGTTGTTTGCGCCGCCGGAAATTACTGGAGCGAAGTGATATACCCGGGCCGTTACAACCGCTGCGTGACAATGGGCGGCACGGGGCCGAACGAGCTGCCGTGGGGAAGCAGCGCCGCCGGCCAGTACGTCGATCTATGCGGTCCGGCGCAGCAGATCCGGCGCGTCGAGCCGGAACCTTTGCCTCCCGGTCAGGCAGCCGCGGGCTATACCGGACCTGTCGGGACCGGCACTTCCTATGCCACCACCTTGTGCGCGGGCATGGCCGCGCTCTGGCTGGCATGGCACGGTGAAGCGCAGCTCAACAACTACCCGCAGCCATGGATGACAGCCGCCGCATTCAAGAAGCTGTCAAGGGAATCGGCATACAGGCCGGCGCAATGGGATACGTCGCGGTACGGAAGCGGCATCCTGCGCGCCGATGCGCTGTTGAAGCTGGCTCTGCCCATGAACCCGGTCAAGGCGCTGCCGGCGGGCGACGTCTACGATCCCAACGATTGAATCCGCGCACCGGGGTGGTACGACAAGGTTGCGCTTCAGGACGAGATCACAGCGAGTGGCCCGGCGGATACTCCGCCGGGCTTATCTGGCTGTTTCGCCATGCTTCCACCGTCCGCTCTCTTCGGCCGAAACGAGCTTGCTCCGCTTGCGCGAGTCTTCCGAAAACTCCGGGCAGACCAGCGTCACGGCGGCGCAGCCGAATACGACCATCAGCATGGGCAGCGTTTTCAGGAAATGCAGGATGCTCTTCATCACGTACGATCCGGAAGGGGGAGGTAGAGCAGTTATCCTATGCCCGGCCGCGATGCGGAGATTGATATTGCTTAAACGCAGGCGCCAGCGCCCGTGATCCGGATCGGCTATGGTCGTGTTTGCGCGACAGGCGCGGCGCCGTCAGCCATCCCCGCCCGCCGCGCCAGCAGAATGCGGCGCAGAGCGGACTCGAATTTCACCGTGTGCGTCGCTTCCAGCTGCCACAGACGGTCGCGCAGGATCCGGTCCGGTGCGTCCAGCAGTCTTGCCTTGCAGGCGAAGACCAGCTTGTTCAGGGAGTCCGCATCGTCGATCACGATGACCGCGCCGTCAAAACTGCGATGTATGCGATCGAGCAAGGCCTCGGTCTCCATCACGTCGCCAAGCACGTTGGCCACCATGATGCCGTCCGGCGCCAGGGCGGCATGGCAGTCGTCGTAGAAACGCTGGCTGCACAGTTGCGGCGGCTGACCCTGCCGATCGAAGCCGTCCACCATCAGCACGTCGAACCCCTCCGGCGCGCGCCGGACGAATTCGGCGCCGTCTTCGCAGAGCACCCGGAACCTCTCGCTGTCCTCCGGAACGCGGAAATGCGCGCGCAGGGCAATCACCTCCGGATCGTTCTCCGCCACCGTGATCGCCGCCCGCGGCAGATAGCGATGGCAGTACTTCGCCAGCGAGCCTCCACCCAGGCCGATCATTCCTATGCTGTGCGGATCGGGCTTGAACAGCAGGAAGCCCATCATCGCCTGCGTATAGCCGAGCACCAGTTCATCCGGAGCATCCGGATACATTTCGCTCTGGATCGCACAGACGTCGAACAGCAGGGACACCGAATGCCTTTTCAGATAGACGAAGGGCTTGCCGGATTCGGAGAGAGCGACCAGATCGGAAAATTTCTGCATCAGCATCGCAATATTCTTCTCCTTGGGCGGCAGATTTTCGGCAAGCAGCACCGATTCGACATAGTCCTGCATGCGATGCCGCAACGCCGCCGGGACCGGGGGCAAGCCGCCTTCCGATGCGAGGCGCGCCAGTCCGGCTTGCAGCTGAAGCTGGAACAGGTACGGTGGCCGTTCGACACGCAGTTTTCGATAAGGCATGGCGGTAAGTAGCCGATCAACACATGAGGTTCATCGACCGATCATAGCATCGGCTTCCACGACTGCCGCCTGGCGATCGATTTCTCGACCTGTCCCTCGACTCCCGTTTTCAGCGCCTGCACGCCTTCAGGCGGCGACGGTCTGGGTTTCTTCACGCAGGTAGCCCATGCGTGCCATCAATTCGCGGTCGCTCATCAGGAACAGCCGCGCAGTGCCGGCGGCGCGATGGGAAATCCATTTCCAGTGGGGCAGGGTAAACACGTCGCCGCGCGTCCATTCGATCAGCTCGTCGCCAATGCGGGTTTCTCCCTCGCCCTGCGCGACCACGCAGATCGCATTGCTGGTGCTGCGTATCGCCGTGGTCGCGTGGCCGGCGCCGAGTTCATGCAGATAACAGTCGAGCGTCGGAATCACCGCGCCGCCCGTCACCGGGTTGGTGTAGCGCAGCAGCTTCGAGGCGTCCGGCCGTGCCGGCAGTTTTTGCAGCGCCCGCAACGCACTCGCCCACGGATAGCGGAACTGCGGCGAATAACCCGCGGCCGGCAGCGAGCCCGGCGGCAGCGGATCGCCGTTGTCGAAAACTTCGTCCGGTACCCGCGCCAGATCGTCGTCCGGGCGGCCGGCCGGGCCGAATTGCAGGAACACCGAATCCAGATACTTCGCCAGCGGCACATCGAGTCCGTCGAACCACACCATGCGGCTGCTACCTTCATTCACATGCTCGTGCCAAGTCCAGGTCGGGGTCAGGATCAGGTCGCCTTCCTCCATCGGGCAGCGCTTGCCATCGACGATGGTGACCGCGCCCGAGCCCGACATCACGAAGCGCACCGCGGACAGCGAATGGCGGTGCGCCGGAGCCCGTTCGCCCGGTTCGATAATCTGCAGCCCGCCGGACAGGTTGGTGGTGGTGGCGACGCTGCCGCCAAAGGCCGGGTGGGTCAGCAGCAGCACGCGCCGTTCGGCGTCGTCCATGCTGACTTCGCGCACCGCCCGTTCGATCAATGGCTGCATGTCGCGGGCGCGCCAGATATGCGGCGCATCGGCCGGCCGCGGCTCGCGCGGCACCAGCCCCATGTAGCGGTCCCAGAGCGGCTGGGCGTTGGCCTCGGCCAGCGCTGCGATCAGGGAAGAGTAATCGGCGGGTGCCTTGGCGTGCGGCAGGGAAGACATGCGGAGCTCCGTTATAGGGGTACGTCGATACCGCGATACAGCCAGTCGGCTTCCGCCGCAGTGCCGGTCGGGCGCTGCTCGGCCAGATGATTGCGCAGGTCGCGCGCGCCGCCGCCGCAGTGAATGATTTCACCGAAGACGCGCGCGGTGATCTGCACCCGTGCCGTGCGCAGATAGCGCGCCTTCTCGTAGGCGGTCAGCGCGCCGTTGATATCGCCGTTGGCTTCGGCCAGCTGCGTTGCCAGCACGACCGCGTCCTCGATTGCCATGCATGCGCCCTGAGCGAGATATTGCAGCGTCGGATGCGCGGCGTCGCCCAGCAGGGTAACGTTGCCGCGCGTCCAGCCCGGCATCGGATCGCGGTCGAACAGCATCCAGTTGCGGTCCTTGCTGACATGGCTGAGCAT
>JAQGLQ010000151.1 GCA_028292785.1 Noviherbaspirillum sp.
GGCGCGAATGGCGGGAATATGCTGATCGACCGCGATTTTGCCCAGGCCGATCAAACCGATTTTCAAGGGTTTGCCGTTATCCCTGCTTGGTGAATCAACCATGTGGTTTACCTTTTTGTTGGCCTGCCGGCCCGGTGATGCGGCGGGTCATTGCCGCGACGCCCGATTAGATGCAGCCCGACAAACTAAGTTGCGTGAGAAGATCCGGCGCCCGCACAGAGCCATGCCGATATTTTCCCCACATCACCTCGACGCGGGCGCGCAGATCTTATTTTCCAGGCGTAAAAAAATGGGACGAAGCGACACCGCTTCGTCCCATTCGGTATTTACCGGGGGCTGTGCTCAACCGCCGATGCGGCCGCCATCGTTTTTCGTGATGACCACGGTCGCCGAGCGCGGCCGCGCGGTTACCGCACCGCCGGGTCCGTAGCCGGCATTGGCAGGCCAATGGCTCAGGTATTTTGACGGGGTCGCGGCATCGGAGGCGCTGATGGTCTCGCCCGGATGCTGGATATTCACGAACACCGCCTTGCCGTCCGGCGTTTCAGTGATGCCGGTGATTTCGCAATCGACCGGACCGACCAGAAAGCGTTTGAGCGTATCAGGCGTTGCCGCTTTGCCGACATGCGTCTCGACCGTCAGGATGCTGCCGTCGCCTTTGGTGTAGCTCAGGGTTTTCGTCGCGCCGTCGCCGACCGCGCCGGGCATCGATGCCAGCAGCATGCAATTGGTCATGTCGGTGTATGCGCCATCGTCGGTTTGAATCCAGCACAAGCCCGTGGCGCGGCTGAACCACAATCCATCCGGACTCGAAAAATCCTGCTCCGCAGTGAGAGCGGACAAATTGATCTTGGCGGGATCCGCGTCCGACTGCGCTCCGAACAGATAGACATCCCATTTGAAGGTGACGGCCGCTCCTTCGCCGGCGGTCTCCGCGATACGGATAATGTGGCCATTGACGTTGCCCTGGCTGGTCGTTGCCCCCTTCCGGTCCGCATATGCACGAGGATTGGCTGCATCGAGGCCCATCTGGCTGCCGGTCGGTTCGAGACGGCGATTGCTGTTATTGGTCAGCGTGTAATAAATTTCGCCAGTCGTCGGATGCACCGAGCACCATTCCGGGCGGTCCATCCGGGTCGCGCCAAGCGCGTCGCCGGCAAGGCGGCTATTGACGATCACATCCGCCTGGTCGGCAAAGGCATATCGTCCATAACCATTGATCGCCGCGTTCTCGATGGTGAGCTCGATCCACCGTCCGCTGCCATCGGCATTGAATTTCGCGACGTACAGCGCACCGTTGTCGAGATACTTGCTGCCGACGGCGATGCGGTCCGCTGCATTGGCATCTGACGGATTCCAGGATGCGGCGGAGACGAACTTGTATATGTACTCGCCTTGCGAATCGTCGCCCATGTAGACGACGACCGGTTTGCCGGCGGCGAGCTTGCCGAAAGCCGCGCTCTCATGGGCGAAACGGCCGAGGCTGGTGCGCTTGCGGATCGATGCGTTTTTGTCGTATGGATCGATTTCGACGATATAACCGAAGGTGTTGAGTTCATTTCGGTAGTCGTCGGTGCCATCGGCCGATGCTCCCAGCTTGCTGATGTTCCAGCGCTGATACTTGTCGTCGGCGCCAGCGGTTTCCCAGCCGTGGCGACTGCTTGCGCCTTGCGCCCGGCCATAGCGGTCGAGCGACACCACGCTCTTGTCGCCGCGCGCCGCGTTATCCGCGCTGCCGCGCGTGAAGTAACCGGCCCAGTTCTCCTCGCCGGTCAGCAACGTGCCCCATGGCGTGATGCCGGTGCCGCAGTTATTGATGGTGCCGCGCGCATCGGTCCCCGTTACGGAGTACTTCGTTTTCATCAGCGCGCTGCGACGGGCGACACCCGATAATTCAATCGGCGTCAGCGGTGTGATGCGCCGATTGAAATCCGAGTTCTGCACATAGGAAAACGCATTGTTGGCATCCTTGCGTATCTCGACGATCGATACGCCGTGCACGGCGATCTCGTTGTCCGCCTGCGCCGCGGGCCGCGGATTGGCGCTTGCGCCGTTCGCATGCAGAAAATTCTGGGTGGTCGCTTCGTGGTTCATCGCCAGCAGGCCCCGCGTCGAACTGCCGTCGTCGCGCGTGCCCGCGGCAGACAAACCGAAGTACTCCATGCCATCGTGATGGTCGCCGGCGCGGTTTTCGAAATCGGTGTCGGTGCCGTCGTTCTTGTATGCGGGAGTGACAGCGCGCAATGGATCGCCCAGCGCATACAGCACGCTCGCGGTATATCCGGCCGGTACGATCACCGCATCGGCCAGGCTCTTGCCGACGGCGGTAAAGCCGAGCAGTTTTTCGGTCTGCGACGTAGCCGCAGCCGGAGGCGTCCCGCTATCCGTCACGCCGGAATCGTCCCCTCCTCCGCAAGCCGCCAGGCCGACAGAACTGAAGAATGCGCCCGCGGCGGATGCAAGGCCGCCGCGAAGCAGGCTGCGGCGGCTCATCCGCGACACGAGCACAGAACTGAAATCCTCATTCCCGGATTGGTTCTCGCCCAGATCCGAAG
>JAQGLQ010000176.1 GCA_028292785.1 Noviherbaspirillum sp.
GAAAAATCGCCCTTCTTCAACGCGGTCAGGGCCGCGAGCAGAACCTTCACATCCAGCTCATTGCTGTTCTCTGTTCTGGTGTCCATGGAAAGTCTTCCTCTTACGATTCAAGATGATGGTTGGTATTGAGAAGCTCGTTAGCCGAAATCTTCAGGCTTGCTTTAATTCGAGCAGCCGCTGCAGCAGTTCGTTTGGCGGCAATGGTTCGCTGAACAGATAGCCCTGGTATTCATCGCAGCCCAGGTCTTTCAATAGGGCCAGCTGATCCTTTTCCTCCACGCCTTCGGCCACGACCCGCAGCGTCAGCGCGCGCGCCATGCTGATGATGGCGGCGACGATCGCGGTGTCTCCCGGCTCCTTGCCGAGGTCGCGTATGAAGGATTGGTCGACCTTGAGGATGTCGATCGGCAGCGTCTTCAGCAGCGACAGCGACGAATACCCGGTGCCGAAATCGTCGATGGCGATCGTCACGCCGCTATCGCTGATTTCCCGCAGCACCGAGGACACCTGTTCGAGGTCGCGCATCAGCATAGACTCGGTGATTTCAAGCTGCAGACAGGATGGCGGGATGCCGTACTGGTTCAAGGCACTGCGCACCGCCAGCGGAAATTCGCGCTGCAACTGGGGAATGGTGACGTTGATGGCGATCGGGATAGGCAGCGCGTCGAAGCCGGAATCCAGCCAGCGCCGCGCCTGCGCGCAAGCTTCGGAAATTACCCAGTTGCCGATCGGTACCAGCAGGCGATGATCGGCGGCCGAAGCGATGAAGTGTTCCGCCGCCAGCAAGCCGCGCCGGGGATGCCGCCAGCGCAGCAGCGCCTCCACGCCAGCCACGCGGCCGGAAGCGATTTCCACTTTCGGCTGATAGTGCAGCTCGAATTCCCTGTTGGCGACGGCCTGGTGCAGTTCGTGTTCCAGCCGCACGCGCTGGATCATTTTCGCATTCAGATCTTCATGGAAGAACTGGATGGTTCCGCGCCTTTGCTGCTTGACGTGGTACATGGCCAGGTCCGCGTTCTTCATCAGCGCCTGCGAGGTATCGCCATCCTGCGGATAGAGACTGATTCCGATGCTTGCCGAAGAACACACGTAATGCGGTCCGATATGATAGGGCTCCGCGAGCGACTCGACGATGTTCATCGCGACCTTGGTAACCCCGGGCGCATTCACCGATCCTTCCAGCAGCACCACGAATTCGTCGCCGCCCAGCCGCGCCACGGTATCGGTGCCGCGCACGGCGGCATTGAGCCGCTCCGCGATCTGGATCAGCAGCTCATCCCCGACCTCGTGTCCCAAGGTGTCATTGATCGTCTTGAACTTGTCCATGTCGAGAAACAGCAGCGCCAGCTTCTCGCCGTGCCGCTGAGCCTGGGCGATCGCATGCTCGAGGCGTTCGATCAGCGAGCGCCGGTTGGCCAGCTTGGTGAGGGGATCGCGCGTCGCGAGTTCATGCGCGCGCTGCTCAGCCTGCTTGCGTTCGGCGACTTCCGTTTCCAGCGCGGAATTGATGCGTTCGAGGTCGCGCACGCGCTGCACGCGCAAATCCTGGTTGAGCTCTTCCAGCTCCTCCGTCTTCTTCTGCAGTTCGATGCGCTGCTTCGCCAAGTCGACGAATACGGCCACTTTCGATTGCAGTACCTTGGGAATCACCGGCGTGAACAGGTAATCCACCGCGCCTTCCTGGTATCCCTTGAGACGATTGATTTCGTCGGCATAAAAAGCCGTGACGAAAATAATGGGAATGGCGGCTGAACGCGGATGCGAGTGGATCGCTTCCGCGGTTTCAAAGCCGTCCATGCCGGGCATGCTGACGTCCAGCAGAATCACGGCGAAATCATGCTGCAGCACATGGCGCAGCGCTTCCTGGCCGGAACGCGCCGTAATGATTTGATAGCCCCGCTCCCTGCCGCTTTCGATCAGCAGGCTCTCGAGCGCCAGAAGGCTGGCGGGATCGTCGTTTACCAGAAGGACTTTTGGAATAAGCACGTGTGTCAGTGGGTGTCTTCTTTATAGGGCCGCAACAGAACGGAGCTTCCGGAAGCCGCTATCGCCGCGGCGCGCTCTCGATCCTGACCCCGTTTGTCAAATTTGTTGATGATCGCGATAGGTACTGTCTCCGCGGGAGTAGCCGGACATCGCTGCGCATCGGTGTGCGCCGCCGGTGCGCGCGGCGGCGCGACGGATGATGCGACGTGGACGTCTCCTGCATGCTTCCATTCGTAGAGGTCCGTTTGCGGAGGACCTTTATATCACTCCGTCAGCTTTCGTACTGCGTGCTTCCTTTTTCCTGCGCGCCGTCAACACGGGCTTCGGCGGAATTTTCAGCGTGGCGTCGCTCGACACCAGCTTGCCGAGCGCCGGCATTGCCTCCGCTGCGGAAATCGCCTCCTTTGGCGGCTCCGCGCGGCTGCGCTGGAACGGGATCGACACCGTGATCGTGGTGCCTTTTTGCAGACCGTTCTCTATCCTGAGTTCGCCGCCCAGCGTGCTGACGCGCTCCTTGATCCCAACCAGGCCAAATGAGTTGGCCTTGCGGCGGCAGCCGGGAAACATGCCGACGCCATTGTCCGCCACGTTCATGGTCAGTCTGTCATCGTCGCATACCAGCTCTATCCTCGCGCCTGTCGCTTTCGCATGGCGCAGGATATTGTTGAGCGACTCCTGCAAGATGCGGAACAAGGCGGTCGCCCGCTCATCATCGAGAACAAGCTCTTCTTCAGGCATCACCAGTTCGCAGTTGATCCCCGTGCGTCGCTGAAAATCCTTGACCTGCCATTCGAACGCCGCGTTGAGCCCAAGGTCGAGCACCGTCGGACGCAGGTTGTTGATGATCAGCCGCATCGCTTTCATCGTGCTGTCGATGTGATCGAGCACCGAATTCACTTTCCGGTTCAGGATCGGATGCGTATTCCCCGTACGGGTGTGCAGCAGCGATACATCGATACGCAAGGCGAGCAGATTCTGGCCGAGCTCATCATGTATCTCGCGCGCGATGCGCTTGCGTTCATCTTCCTTGATCCGCTCCTGGTAGCTCGCCAGTTGCCGCAGCTCTTCCTGCGACTGACGCAACGCTTCTTCCGCGAGCTTGCGCTCGTTGATATGTTCCAGGTCCTGCCTGCGCTGCTCCTGCAGTTCGCTGTTGAGCTTCGCAAGCTGCACGGTCTGGTATTGCAGCTGCAAGTTTTTCTTGGCGAGTTCGACGAACACCGCGACTTTCGATTGCAGGATCTTCGGGATGATCGGCGTAAACAAATAGTCGACCGCGCCCTTTTGATATCCCTTCAGCTTGTTGATTTCATCAGCATAGTGAGCGGTCACGAAGATGATCGGAACCGATGCGGAACGCGGATGCGAGTGGATCGCCTCGGCTGTCTCGAAGCCGTCCATACCGGGCATGCTGACGTCGAGCAGGATGACCGCGAAATCATGGTTGAGCACTTGGCGCAGCGCTTCTTCGCCGGATCTTGCGACCACGACTTCGTAATCGTTCTCTTTGCCCGCGTATGTCAATAAACTGGTCAGCGCGAGCAGGCTGGCCGAATCATCGTTGACAAGTAGAACTTTAGGAGTAAGCAATTGTTTTTATCAGCGTTCTGGAGCTCATGCAAAAGCCTGTTCGACGCACAAATGTGGCGCCATTATAAAAGGCATGCAGGGTTGTTATTAATCGTTTTCCCTATGGAATCATCTGCCATTCTGGTCTAAAGCAGATTTCGCTACAACAAGAATTTTTGAGTATCCATGAGGCAGTTTGATGTAAATCAAATGATGCATGGACTTAGAGCCACGTTTCCCGAATGGTTCAACAATCTTTCCGAGGAAACACGATTTCCTTTAAAAATTCCACAGTGGAAATATAAAGCTTAAACGCGGAGTAGACGTTGATTGCATGAATCAACTGTTAAAAATCACCGGCAAAAAAATGGGCCGCATCGAGCGGCCCGTCGTGCAAGTAATGTGTGCACTTAATTAAGCGTCAGCGATGAGGACTACCCCTGTTTCGCCGAAGAGTACGAAATAGTCTGCGGTCCCGCAGGATTAAGCGGCGCCGATGGAACGACGATGTGCTGAGGCTTACTCGACTCAAGCCATTTGCGAATGCGGGCAGCGTCCCCGATCCGCGAGTCCTTGCCCTTGGAATCGAGGAATACCATCACGACCGGGCGCCCTTCCACGTTCGCCTGCATCACCAGGCAACGCCCGGCTTCCGAGATATAGCCGGTTTTCTGCAAACCGATCTCCCACTGGGCGCTGTTGACCAGGCGGTTTGAATTGACGTATTGCAAAGGGTGACCGCCGGGATCGACTTGATATTTCTGGTCGGTCGAATAATCGCGGATGACCGGATACTGATATGCCGCCACAACCAGTTTCGCGAGGTCGCGTGCGCTCGCAACGTTCTGGCTGGAGAGGCCGGTCGGCTCGATGTACCGCGTATCGGTCATTCCCAAGGCCTTCGCTTTCGCATTCATGGCGGCGACGAAAGCCGGCAATCCACCCGGATAATTGCGGCCGAGCGCCGATGCCGCCCGGTTTTCCGAACTCATCAGCGCGATATGAAGCATGTTTGCCCGTGTCAGCCTCGATCCGACGCGCAAGCGCGAAGCACTATGCTTTTCGCGGTCGACGTCATCAACGGTCACCTCGAGGACCTCATTCATGTTCTGATTGGCCTCGACCACGACTAGCGCCGTCATCAGCTTGGTCAGGGACGCGATGGGCAACGATACGGTGGAATTCTTCTCAAACAGGATCTTTGCATTGGTCTGGTCCATCACCAGCGCGACATTCGATTGCAAGGCCAAAGGATCGCGCGTCGCATTCAGACCGGCGAGATCGCCGGCAGTATATATCGGTACGACGGAGACGGCCGGCTTGAAATTGACACGCTTGGAAACCGCCGTGGCACGATCATCGAGGATCGCCGTTTTCACGAGGACCGCTTGTTTCGCGCCAGGCCGGGCCTTGGCCTTCAGCCTGGATGCGCCAGGCTTGCGTTTCATGACCTGCTTTGAAGCAGGCTTTAAAGCGGTTTTCTTGCCGACCTGCTTTTTCGCCTGCCCGGTGCGTGCTCCTTGAGCTAAAACAGGGTCGGCAAAACTGAATACGCATAGCGATACGACCACCCCCAGCGCGGCTTTCAACATCAACTTTCTCCCTGAATCAACGAGATAGAATTATATATTGCAGGCTAGTAAAGTGGCGAATTACAACAATAAATTAAGACCTTAGCATAGAGTCTTAATCTGTTTTATTAAGGTAGATTGATAAATTGCAGTCATGTTTGAACCCGACATTGCATTTATGGCATGCAAGCGTCGGGCGACATGTAACTATCTAAATTGCTTCCGCAATGGCCCGGCCGAAGTCGGAAGTTTTTGCCGTACCGCCGATATCGGAGGTACACGGTGCGT
>JAQGLQ010000190.1 GCA_028292785.1 Noviherbaspirillum sp.
TTCAGGCGCAGATCGGTATCGATATTGACCAGACCGGGGTTCTTGCTGGCCTCGGCGACGATATTCTGAACCACGCCTTGCAGCTCCGCATAGGGCGCGTTGCTCAGCACCACCAGGTTGACCGGGCGATCGCGCGGCGACTGGCCGAGCGAGGGCGGCGCGTTCGGGAAGACCAGCAATCCCGGAATCGCAGCCAATTTCGGCTGCAATTCCTTGATCATCTCCAGCGTGTTGCGATCGCGGTCGTCCCAATCGAGCGTGCGGAAGAATGCGACTGCGCGCTCGACCGTCGGCGAACCGGCCACGATGAACACGCGGTCGATCTCCTTGGTGCCTTCCGCGATTTTTTCGAGGCGGTGAGCGTATTTTTCGGTGTACTCCAGCGATGCGCCGTCGGGTCCGGCAAGCGTCGTAAAGATGACGCCACGATCCTCGATTGGCGCCAGTTCTCTTTTCATCGACACGCCGAGCCATACCAGGGCGGCAATCACCAGCGCATAGAGCAGCACCACCAGCCAGCGCGCCTGCAGCGACGCGGTTAGCGTGCGCCGGTAGAATGAGGTAATGGCGTTCAGGCCGTTTTCGATGGTGCGGTAGAGAACGCCGTGCTGCTCCTGACGCCTGAGCAGAATCGAGCACAGCATGGGCGACAGCGTCAATGCGATGAAGCCCGACACGACGACCGCCCCGGCCAGCGTCAGGGCGAACTCGGCGAACAGCCTGCCGGTGCGGCCGGGCGTAAAAGCCACCGGCGCGTAGACCGCGGCGAGCGTCAGGGTCATGGCGACGACGGCGAAGCCGATTTCCTTGGCGCCCTTGAACGCAGCATCGATCGGCTTCATTCCTTCTTCGATGTGGCGATAAATGTTTTCAAGGACCACGATGGCATCATCCACCACGAGGCCGATGGCCAGCACCAGTGCGAGCAGGGTCAGCGTGTTGATCGAGAAGCCCGCCATCGACATGATCGCGAAGGAGCCGATCAGCGATACCGGAATGGTGACCAGCGGGATGATGGATGCACGGAACGAGCGCAGAAACAGGAAGATGACCAGCGCCACCAGCACTACCGCTTCGCCGATGGTCCGGTACACCGACTTGATGGAGCGCTCGATGAAGACCGTCGAGTCATTGGAAATATCGACGTCGACACCCTGCGCGCGCAGCTCCTGATTCAGCTTGGGTATCTCGGCCTTGACATAGGCCGCCAGTTCGAGCGGATTGGCGGTGGCCTGGCGGATCACGCCGAGCGATACCGCGTTCTTGCCGTTGAAACGTACCGAGGAGCGTTCGGCCGCCGGCCCGACTTCCACCTTGGCGACGTCCTTCATGCGTACCGCGTAGCCGTTCACCGTGCGCACGATGATATTTTCGAATTCGGCGGGCGTGGTCAGATCGGTTTGCGACACGACTGAAAACTCGCGCTGGCGCGACTCGATCCGGCCGGCCGGTACTTCGATGTTCTGCTTGCGCAGCGCGTCCTCGACGTCGGCCGGCGTCAGCCGATAGGCGGCCAGCTTGTTGCGGTCGAGCCAGATGCGCATCGCATATTTGCGGTCGCCGTTGATCCGGATGTCCGCCGCGCCCGGCAGCAATTGCAGGCGCGGCTTGACGATGCGATTGGCGACGTCGGTCAGGTCGAGCTGTGACATGTTGCTGCTCGAGAACGAAAGCCAGATGATCGGGCTCGCATCGGCCTCGACCTTGGCGATCACCGGTTCCTCGATGGTCTGCGGCAGCTTGGAGCGCACGCGCGAAACGCGGTCGCGCACGTCGTTGGCGCCCGCATCCGCGTTCTTCTCGAGACGGAAACGCACCGTGATCTGGCTTTGTTCGGCGCGCGAAATCGAGGTCAGCACGTCGATGCCATCGATGCCGGCAATCGAGTCTTCGAGGATTTTGGTGATCTGGGATTCGACCACTTCCGAACTTGCGCCGGGATATCTGGTGTCGACGTTGACGACGGGTTCGTCGATCTTCGGATATTCGCGCACAGAGAGCCGGTCGTACGAGACCAGGCCGACCAGCATGATGACGAGAGCAATCACCGTCGCGAAAACCGGGCGGCGGATACAGATGTCGGATAAAACCATGAAATGCCTCGCTTAACTTTTCGCGCGCCTGACGGCGGACTCGGCGGGCGGGGCAGCCGACTGGTCGCCTTCGGCTCTGGCTTGCTTGGGCTTGGCTTCGGACGACGCATCCTGGACGGATTCCGGCGCGATGGTTACCGGCGCGCCATCGCCCGACAGCCGTATCTGGCCGGCGGTCACCACCATGTCGCCCAGCTTCAGGCCATCGAGAATTTCAACCTTCGCCTGCTGCCGCCGGCCCGTGCGGACTTCGGTGCGCATCGCTTTGCCGTCGACGACTTTCCAGACGGTCGGCTTGTCGCCTTGCGGGACAATCGCTTCTTCCGGAACCATCAGCGCATTGCTGCGTTCGGTAAGGGTCAGCCTGACCCGCGCGAACATGCCCGGCTTCAGCTTCCCTTGCGGATTGTCGATGCGGCCGCGCAGCAGCGCCGAGCGGCCGGAACTGTCGACCTGCGGATCGATGGCGTCGACTCTGGCCTTGAATGGCCTGTCCGGCAAGGCATCGACCGTGACTTCGAGCTCCTGGCCGCGCTGGACCCGATCGACGAATTTTTCGGGGACACGGAAGTCCACCTTGACGCTGGAGATGTCTTCCAGGTTGACAAGGTCGGCGCCATCCTTGACGTAATCGCCGACACTGACGGTGCGC
>JAQGLQ010000193.1 GCA_028292785.1 Noviherbaspirillum sp.
GAAGCGTTCCGCAGCATCAGATTCAGGCCGGGCGAACGAGACGGGGCGCCGGTCAAAAGCCAGCTGAAAATCCAGATCATGCTCGAAAGCATGATCGAAGCGCCCCGATGACAGCGGGCATGCGCGAGCGGATTTCCCGCCGCATGCGATGGAGGGGCCATGAGACCAGTTGACGTATTCGGAATCGTCGTACGCGTATTCGGTTTGTCGTTGCTTGTCTATGCGCTGTGGTATCTCGTCTACGGGTTCAGCACTTTACTCGGCCTGTCGGAACAGACAAGCGGTTACCGTATCAGCTACTTCATCAGCGGAGTCACATTCCTGGCGCTCTCGTTGTACTTCCTGCGCGGGGCGTCCCATCTCATCCGCTTCAGTTATCCCGACGAGTAATGCCGGAGGCGCGCATCCGATACTTGGATCGCGGAAGTAGAAATCCGCGTAAATCCTTTAGAATAGCGGGCTACTTAGGATTTACCCCATGTCCATATCCACTACTCAAGAAATCGTTTCCGAGCTGCGCGCCGGCCGCATGGTCATCCTCGTCGATGAAGAAGACCGGGAAAACGAAGGCGATCTGGTGCTTGCCGCGGAGTTCGTCACACCCGAAGCGATCAACTTCATGGCGAAATTCGGACGCGGGCTGATCTGTCTCACGTTGACCGCGGAGCGCTGCGAGCAACTGAATCTGCCGATGATGACCAGCCGGAACGGCACATCGTATGGCACCAACTTCACGGTATCGATCGAAGCCGCGGAAGGCGTGACCACCGGTATTTCAGACGCCGATCGCGCAAGGACGGTTCAGGTCGCGGTTGCCAGAAACGGCAAGCCTTCCGATATCGTGCAGCCGGGGCATATTTTCCCGCTGAAAGCGCAAAAAGGCGGTGTACTGATGCGCGCGGGGCATACAGAAGCGGGCTGCGACTTTGCGGAGCTTGCCGGCCTGACTCCGGCGGCGGTGATCTGCGAAATCATGAAGGACGACGGCACAATGGCACGGCTGCCGGACCTGGTGGAGTTCGCCAAGGAACATGGCCTCAAGATCGGCACGATCGCCGACCTGATCCATTACCGCAGCCAGCACGAGAGCGTCGTCGAGCGTATTGCCGAACGGACCATGCAGACGGCATATGGCGCGTTCAACGCCATTGCCTATCGCGACAAGCCCAGCGGCAGCGCGCATCTGGCGCTGTTGCATGGCGATATCGTTCCGAATCTCGAAACCCTGGTGCGGGTGCATCAGCCGGTATCCATCCTGGATCTGCTGGAAACCCAGGCCACCACGCATTCGTGGAACATCGCTTCGGCAATGGCGGCCCTGAAGGCCGCGGAACGTGGCGCGATGGTGTTACTCAATTGCGAGGGCTCGGCGGAGCAGGTGTTTACGCAATTCTCGGCGCTGAGCAATGGTACGAGCGACGTGCCGCCGCGCGCCGCGCGGCTGGACCTGCGTACCTACGGAATCGGAGCGCAGATTCTCAAGGACATCGGCGTCGGCAAGATGAGATTGCTGGCGAGTCCGCGGAAGATGCCGTCGATGACAGGATTCAACCTTGAAGTGCTCGGATACCAAGACAAGCCGAACGCCTGATTTGTCGCGCTAACGCAGGGCGCAACAAAATTTCTTAATAACATCAATCGGTTGCAATTTATTCTTGCCAGCGATATTTTTCGTTTCGAGCTTGCAATCGGATCGCCCGCAGGCAAACATCAGTAATCACGCGCCAAGCGCATAAAGGAACAGCTATGACGGTAGGAACCTATGAAAGCAATCTCAGCGGAGAAGGCGTGCGTATCGGCATTGTGCAAGCCCGCTTCAATGAAGATGTCTGTCACGGTTTGTTATCCGCTTGCCTGGCCGAACTGAAGCATCTCGGCGTCGCCGACGAGGATGTGCTGCATGTAACGGTGCCGGGAGCGCTGGAAATTCCTTTTGCTCTGCAGAAAATGGCGGAGACGCAGCAGTTCGATGCGCTCGTCGCGATCGGCGCCGTGATTCGCGGCGAGACCTATCACTTCGAACTGGTGTCCAATGAATCCGGCGCGGGCATCACCCGGGTCGGGCTTGACTTCGGCATCCCGATTGCGAATGCGGTACTGACCACCGAGACTGACGAACAGGCGGAGATCCGGATGGCAGTCAAAGGTGCCGAAGCGGCACGTGTCGCGGTCGAAATGGCCAACCTGGCAATCGCACTCGAAGAACTCGCCGGCGCAACGGAAGAAGAGTAATACCGTCCGCCGTTATGCCACTGTTTAATCTTTTCATGCCGCACGCGTCAGCGCCGTGCGTGCCGTCAGCAAACCATGAACGACAAATCTCTCCATGCCAACCCGAGCAAGAACCGCACGCCGCGCCACCGCGCGCGGGAGTTCGCGCTGCAAGGCATTTATCAGTGGCTGCTCAATAATGAACTGGCCGGCACGATCGACGCGCATATCCGCGAGGCCCATGGCTTCGATAAGGCCGACGCCGAGCATTTCGATGCGCTGCTCCATGGCACCATCAAAGATGCCGATGGACTGCGAGCCAGTCTTGCGTCGATGATCGACAGGCCGATCGATCAACTCTCGCCGGTCGAACACGCGGCGCTGTTGATCGGCGCATACGAACTCAGCAACCATATTGAAATCCCGTACAAGGTAGTCATCAACGAGGCGGTCGAGCTGACCAAATCGTTCGGCGGCATAGACGGGCATAAATACGTCAACGGCGTGCTCGACAAATTCGCCGCCAAGGTGCGCAGCGTCGAGGTTGAAGACGCCAAAAAGCGCTGACGTACTCCGCATCGTTTCATCGGCTCGCCGCAGCCGGTTGAAATCGCATTACAGCGAGCTTTGCCACCATGAATTCCGCCATCCACGATTTTCACCTTGCTTCGCGGGTCGCCAATATCGCGCCTTTCCATGTCATGGAATTGGCGAAAATGGCGACGGACCTTGAAAGACAAGGACGCCACATTATTCACATGGGGATCGGCGAGCCGGACTTCAGCGCCGCGCAACCCGTGCTCGATGCTGCAGCGCGTGCGATGGCCGAGGGCAGGCTGCAATATACTTCGGCGCTCGGCCTTCCCGCATTGCGCGAAGCGATAGCGACGAATTACCGGCGCGTGTACGGCCTGGACATCGCGCCAGCAAGAATCATCGTGACGGCGGGCGCGTCGGCCGCGCTGCTGCTTGCGTGCGCGGCGCTGGTGGACCGGGACGCCGAAGTGCTAATGCCCGATCCGTCCTATCCGTGCAACCGTCATTTCGTCGCGGCTTTCGAAGGCAAGGCCACCATGATTCC
>JAQGLQ010000196.1 GCA_028292785.1 Noviherbaspirillum sp.
CGGCCGGCAGCTCGCCGGGCGCCGGATGAAAGCGCAATGACGGCAGCAGCGCGCCGCCTTTCACCTCGCCGGGCGCGATCAGCTGTTCGATATCGAACAGCCGGATTTCCTCGCCGCCGGCCTCCGCGTAGGCGACCACCGTGTTGGTCGTGCCGAGGTCGATGCCGACGCTGTATCGCTTCATTCGCGCTTCATCGTTGCAGCAGCGCGCTCAGGCGTCGCCATGCCCGCGCACGTCGAACTCCACGTTCCAGCGCTCGCCGCCGCTGCGCGGCGTGGCCGACAATTCCAGCGTCCCGGCTTCGGTCACCCTGGCATGCAGCTTCACCTGTACCACTTCGCCCGGCTGCCGGCCTTCGGTCGGCAGGGTCGCGCGGATTTCATCGAGTTCCTGGAGTTCGTCGGGCTGCCAGTATTCGAGCATGGTGCCGATCTGGTCCTGGCGGCGGGTGGACGAACCGAAGAAGCGGAAATGCACCGGCTCCCCAACCACCAGGCCGAATTCCTGCGTCTGCAGTTCCGCCTCGGTGCCCTCTTCCATGCCGAACGGCGCGACGCACAGCGCCTGCACCGGCGGCTCCATGCCGGGAATCGCCGGCATGGCCGACTCCACCGCGACATAGTAGGCGCGGGCCGTGCCGCCGCGAATGCGCACCCCGCGGCCGCGCCGTACATAGCCGTAATATGCCGCGCCGCGCGCGACCGCCAGATCGAGGTCCGCGCCTTCCAGCATGCGGGCCGGCTGCGCGCCCTCCGCCGCCAGCCATCCATTGAGCGTGGCCAGAGTACGCTGCGCCAGGATGTCGGACTTGAAGATGCCGCCATTGAACAGCACGGCGGTCGGATGCAGAAAGCTGGCGCCGGCGTCGCTTCGTCCGGCGAAGCCTTCGAGCTCGTTGAGGGCTGCGATCTGCCGTCCGAGAAATCCCGCGAGATGGCGCGTGATGGCGGCATCCTGCGCGAACGGCAGGCCGAGCTGTGTCAGGCCGGCGCGGGTACGGCTCGCCGGACGCGCCGTTGCCTCGACCTGCGGGAAGAATCCTTCCAGAATGACCGAGCCGACCTCCTGCCGCGTGAGCTCGGTGCGTATCGATCCGCCGATCAGCTTCGAGCCGCGGCTGGGCACGACGATGGGCATGGACTCGGCGCCGGCGTCGGATAGCAGGCTTTCCTTGGCGGCGCGGCAAGCATAGGTCAGCGCACGCATCTGCCACGGGTCGAGCTGGGTGCCGCCGGTGGCGAGCTTGCGCGCCACCACATGCGCGAGCGTCAGATCCATGTTGTCGCCGCCGAGCAGAATGTGGTCGCCCACGGCGATGCGATGCAGCTCCAGATTGCCTTCGCGCTCCACCACGGCGATCAATGAAAAGTCGCTGGTGCCGCCGCCGACGTCGACCACCAGGATGATGTCGCCGGGCTTCACTTCCTTGCGCCATTGGCCACGGCTTGCCTGGATCCAGTTGTACAGGGCGGACTGCGGTTCCTCGAGCAGCGTCAGCGAGGTATATCCCGCCTCGCGCGCGGCTTCCGCCGTCAGCTCGCGGGCCGCCGGATCGAAGGAAGCCGGAATCGTGACCGTGATGTCCTGTTGTTCGAATGGCGTTTCCGGGTGCGCATGATTCCAGGCATTGCGCATATGCGCCAGATAACGGATCGATGCCTCGAGCGGCGAAACGCGTGCCACCTCCGGCGGCGCGTCGCTCGGCAGTATGCCGGCGCGCCGATCCACGCCCGGATGGCATAGCCAGCTCTTCGCGCTCGATACCAGCCGGATCGGCGTGGTTGCGCCGCGGCTGCGCGCGAGTTCGCCCACCACATACTCCTGCCGGTCGCTCCACGGCAGGCTCAGGTCGCCGGGCGCGAGTTCATCCACATGCGGCAGGTACAGAAAAGACGGCAGCAGCGGTTGCCCCTCGACCGCGCCGGGCGCGGTGAGCTGCGGAATCTCGAGCACGCCGTGGCTGGTTTTTTCTCCGTCGCTCGCGCCCATATCCACATAGGACAGCGCGCAGTGCGTGGTGCCGAGGTCGATGCCGATCGAGAAGCGCGGCTCGCTCATAATTCCACCTCGGCCGGTGCGATCACCGCCGAATCATGTCCCTCGGCCAGTTTGGGCAGCCGCACTTCGGTCACGCGCCAGCCGCGATGGCTGAGACTGCCGCTGAACGGCGGCCTGCCAACCACGTTGCCGGTGAGGCGGACGGCGGCCGCATCGAAGCCTTCATTCAGGGTGATGCGGCTGCCTTCCGATTCCTGCCTCACGGGCACGATCGTGAAATGTTCGCGCAATACCTTGCTGCATCCCTCATGCACCAGCCGCGCCGCCGCGCCGATGTCGGCGTCTGAATAATTGGCGAGGTTCTCCTGCGTGAAGTCGATCAGGCGGCCGTCTCTCTGCAGCAGGGCGAGCAGCTGAAGCGCGGCATCCGGAGTGGCTTCCTTCAAGGGGCGCGGCGCTGGCGGCACCGGCTCCGGGGCCTTGGGGACCACCGGCGCTTCGGCTTCAGGCGGTGCGGAAGTACCCAGACGGCTGGCGAAGTCGATATCGGAAATGGTGCGGAAGAACGCGCCGAAGGCGAGCGGAATCCTGCGAAAGAAAGATGGCTTTGATTTGTTCGGACGATTGGACTGCGTATTGCTCATTCATTGCTCCAGAGTTTGTTGGCCCTGCTGCGCAAAGGAACGCGCCGCCGGACACGCAATGTTTCGCAGCGGCAGCACTTCACGGAGCGCCCGATTACGGCAAACCGGGGATTATGTCAGATTGCTATAAGAAACGAATGTTTCATCAAATTGTCGATCCTATCGTGGAGGACGTTGCCCGATTGATCGACTTGAAAGCGCACATGGAATCATTGCAGCACCCCGGCAAGCTACCGGTCGCGGCCCACGTGTCGCGCGCGAAAAAAATCGTGATCGCGGGCATGGCACTGCTTGCCGCCGCTGCGCTGGCAATCTACTTTTTCACGCGTCCGGCAGCCACCCTGGCGGCGATCCAGGATGCGGCTGCGACGAAGAATTTCACGGTGCTGAACGAACTGGTGGATTTTCCATCGTTGCGCGCCTCGGTCAAGGCCAGCCTTGTGCGCGAAATGGAAGCGCGGGTGGAGCCCTATACGTCCGCGGGTGCGCGCATCAGCGCCCTGCTCGGCAACGTCGTGATCGGCCCCATGGTGGAACTGGTGGTGTCGCCGCTGGGGCTGGCATTCGTGCTGGACGGCTA
>JAQGLQ010000209.1 GCA_028292785.1 Noviherbaspirillum sp.
CATGATCGAAGGCCGCTGCCCACCCCTTTTGCAAAACCTGCTGGAAGTGCGGGGCCTCGGCCTGCTGGACATCAAGACGATTTTCGGCGAGACGGCGGTGCGCCGCAAAATGCGCCTGAAACTGATCGTCCACCTGGTCCGGCGCAGCACGCTCGAAGAAAACTACGAACGTCTTCCCCTGCATTCGCAAACCGAGGAAGTGCTCGGGCTGCCGATCCGCAAGGTCGTCATTCCCGTCGAAGCCGGGCGCAACCTCGCGGTGCTGCTCGAAGCCGCGGTGCGCAACACCATCCTGCAGTTGCGGGGAATCGACACGCTCAAGGAATTCATGGAGCGGCAGCAAAAGGCAATGGGCAACGAATAGCGCCGCGAGTCGCGTCTACCGGCGCGTGCGCTTGCGTTATCATATTCGCCTATGCGCATTATTCTCATTACAGGTATTTCGGGTTCAGGCAAGTCAGTTGGGCTTAACGACCTTGAAGACGCCGGCTATTTCTGCGTCGACAACCTCCCGCCGACACTATTGCGACAGCTGGTCGCCACCCGCATTGACGAGGGCGAAAAAACCCTTGCCGTGGCGATCGACTCGCGTAGCGCCAGTTCGTTGGGCAGCCTGCCTGCTGACATCAAGATCCTGAAGAACGAGGGGCACGACGTCAAGGTGCTCTTCCTCACCGCCAAGACCGAATCGCTGATCACCCGTTTTTCGGAAACCCGCCGCAGCCATCCGCTTTCGCACCGCATCCGTTCCACGCAGAACCCGGGCGATCAGCCCACCCTGACCGAATGCATCCTGCGTGAACGCGAGATGCTGTCGACCATCGAGGGTATCGGACATGTGATCGACACGTCTGGCCTGAGCGCCAACAAGCTGCGCGCATGGATCAAGGATTTGGTCGATACCGATCGCGCGCCCCTGACCATTTTGTTCGAATCGTTCGCCTTCAAGTTCGGCGTGCCGCTCGATGCGGACCTGGTGTTCGACGTGCGCGTATTGCCGAATCCGTATTACGACATCACCTTGCGTCCGTTCACGGGGAGGGACGCCCCGGTCATCGAATATCTCGAAAACCAGGCCGCGGTCGGCGAGCTGCTCAACGACATCCGCTCCTTCGTGGAAAAATGGCTGCCGGCTTTCAAGAACGACAACCGCAGCTACCTTACCGTCGCGGTCGGCTGCACTGGCGGACAGCATCGTTCGGTGTATATGGTTGAACGTCTTGCGAAGCACTTCCGCGCAACCGAGCATGTGCTGCTGCGGCATCGCGAACTTGGCGAAGTGCGGCCGCACATTGAACATGTCTCCAAATAGCAGCTGGCTGCCGCTGTTCCCGCTCAACGCGGTTTTGTTCCCGGATGGGGTGCTGCCTCTGAAAGTATTCGAACCGCGTTATGTCTCGATGCTGCGCGATTGCATGGCACGGGACATGCCGTTCGGCATCGTCCTGATCAGGAACGGCGGGGAAACGGGAGCGGCATTCGAGCCCGAAAACGTAGGGTGCCTCGCGCATATTTCCGCGTGCGAGTTTCCGAGTCCGGAAATCATGATGTTGCGCACGGTAGGCGGCCAGCGTTTCCGCATATCGGAAACACGCATGCTGGCCGACCGCCGGCTTGAAGCTTGCACCGAACTGATCGCTGCGGATGCCGAGATTGCGCCCAGCGAGGCGCACCTCCACTGCGCGAAAGCTCTGAAGATAGTCATCGACGATATTAACGCCAGGGAACGGGCGGATGATGGCGGCCGCCTGGGCAGCCGGTTTCCCCGGCCCATGCGTCTGCAAAGCGCGGCATGGGTGGCGAATCGCTGGTGCGAACTGCTTCCGATTCCGCTGCAAGCGCGCCAGAAACTGCTGGAACTTCAGAGCGCCGAGAGCCGGCTGAGCATCGTTCATCAATATCTGTTGCAGCACAAGATCGTTTAGCAGTGCTGCTCCGATCCCATCAGAGCCCGGCGAGCAGGTCTCCTTCCTGAAAAACCGCAAGCAGAAGCTTCTTCACCGGCGCCGGCAAAGGCGCATCCGGGAGCTTGTCGGTTTGATACCAGACATGGCTGCCCTGCGCCGCCATGTCGAGCCGGCGCGCCAGTCTGACGCGATACGGCGACACATGGAGCTTGAAATGCGTGAAAACATGGGAGAACGGCTGCAGGCGCTCATAGGAGTCTGCGACGCCGAATGGCGCGACCGCTTGCGCGAAGCTTGTTTCGGTCTGGCGACCGGAACCGCTTTCGGCACCGGCCATATAATCCGCCTCGGGCAGCGACAGCAGCCCTCCCCATATGCCGCTGTCGGGCCGCTGCTCCAGCAATACCTTATCGCGATCCGTGATCACCAGCATCGTCGTATGCCTCTCGGGCACTGCTTTTTTGGGCTTACGCACCGGCAACTCGTGCACCCTGCCCGTCGCCAGTGCGATGCAGCGCTGCGCCAGCGGGCATCGTTCGCAGGCGGGCTTGGTGCGCGTACACAAGGTCGCGCCGAGGTCCATCAATCCCTGCGTATAGGCTTCCACCTCGCGCTCGGGCAGTAGCGCCGTCGCACGCCGCCAAAGTTTGTCCTCCACCGGTTTCGCGCCGGGAAAGCCATCAATGCCGAACACCCGGCTGAAAACGCGTTTTACATTGCCGTCGAGGATTGCGGCGCGCGTCCCGTAGGCGAAGGCCGATATCGCCGCGGCGGTCGAGCGTCCGATGCCTGGCAGCTGTGCAAGGATGTCGGGGTCGCTTGGAAACACGCCGCCGTGTTCAGCCACGATCCGCTTCGCACATTGATGCAGGTTGCGGGCGCGAGAGTAATATCCGAGGCCGCTCCAATGGCTCATCACATCTTCGGGTGCGGCGGCGGCGAGCAATGCCACATCGGGGAAAGTCGCTAGAAAGCGCTCGTAATATGGAATGACGGCCGCTACCTGGGTCTGCTGAAGCATGATTTCCGACAGCCAGATGCGATAGGCGTCGCGCGTATTCTGCCAGGGCAGGGCATGACGGCCATGCTGCTTCTGCCAGCCGACAACGGCGTCGGCGAATGAAGGGTCGGCGAAACCCTCAGTCCCTGTTCCGGCGGGGAGGCTGCGCGGCACTGCGATTTTCATCAGGCTGCCACTTTTAGCGAGGCGAGTTCGCTGGCGATCATGTTTTTCAGTTGCGCTTCGAGCAGTATCAATGTCTGCCGCTGCTCTTCGTAGGCAGCCTGTGTTTTTTCCAGGCTCTGAACTTTTTCTTCAAGGCTTTCCGTGGCGGCGTGAATGCGCTCTATCGATTGCTTGCGCCGCTTGAGCTGCGCCTTGTGTTCCCATATCTGGGCCTCGAGCGGTGCCATCACGACCTTCAGCCAAGCCTCCACGTCGCGGTTCGCCTGCAGAAAACTTTGCTTCACCTGTGAGGCAATCGAATCGAAAAACTTGCGCATGATGACAAACTGCGGCGTCGTCAGGATCGCGGCGGTGCCGAACTGCTTCTGATACACAGCCTCGATCGCATTGAGGTCCTGAACGTATTTTTGCAGTGAAAACGGCATGGGCGTGGATACCGCCAAACCATGTTCCGCCGAAAATTTACGGTACATCACCGTCATCATTTCGGTGATTTCGTCGATCTTCTTTCCCGACGAGGTAAGGTTGGCATGCGCGTGCTCGAAGAAGATTTTCACGGCTTGCCGCAGGCCGGTGGAAAACATGCTCTTGTCCATCGCCTCCCGCGTCCCGGCGATTTCCTGCTTGACGATATTCATGCCGAGACGGGTGAACACCTCGGTCGACAGCCGGGTGAAGACGGCCCGCGTTCCCTGCAAGGTGAGCAGGCTATTGTCGAATTCCTTTTTCTCGAGGTCGACGCGTCGCATCATGTGTTCGACGATCGCC
Organism: Noviherbaspirillum sp.; assembly: GCA_028292785.1. Next base: position 3,862 of record JAQGLQ010000209.1, read on the forward strand.
TTGTTCTTGCCGCGCAAGCTGTTCAGTTCGACCAGCTGTTCGACCACATTGCGGGTACGGGACGCCAGCAATGCCTGCTTGGATGCGGCCAGATCGTTGATATCCGATGTCAGCTGAGAGCGGATGATTTCCTGCTTGCTCGGGATGAGTTCGCCGGACAAGGCATTTTCGAGTTGCGGCAAACGGCTGCGCTTGAGCAGGTCGGGATCGGAATGCACCTTGGCCACCAAGCCTTTTTGCGCCGACACCGGGAATACCTGGTGCTCTTCGAGGCCGAGGGTATGCGCGGCACTGACGACCTGATGGCGAATCTGCTGCTGCACTTCTTCCGGGCTGCGCAGTTCATCCCACATGCCGTCGATCTTGTTCAACACCACCATGCGGCCGGCGCCGCCGCCGATATGATTGCGCCACACATCGATGTCGCTTTTGGTGACGCCGGTATCGGCGGCGAGAATGAACAGCACGGCATGCGCGTTAGGAATCAGGTTGAGCGTCAGCTCCGGCTCAGTGCCGATTGCATTCAGGCCGGGCGTGTCGATGATCACGAGGCCCTGCCTCAACAGCGGATGCGGAAAATTCACGATCGCATGGCGCCATTGCGAAATTTCCACCATGCCGTGTTCAACTGACAAGATGGCATCCGGGTCGGTCTCGTCATACAGACCGTAGTTCTTCGCTTCCTCGATCGATACCCGCTTCGTCAGGCTCACCTGCTTGAATGCTTCGAGCATTCCCTCCGCGGAAGAAATATTCAGCGGCAGGACGGTCCATGCATGACTGCGCTGCTTGAAGTCGCTGGTGGACTGGGACTCCGCCCGCGTTTCGATCGGCAACAGGCGTATCGATGGAGGAAAGGTCTCGTCATACAGCAACTCGGTCGGACACATGGTGGTGCGTCCCGCTGCCGAAGGCAGGATGCGCTGGCCGTAATCAGCGAAAAAAATCGCGTTGATCAGTTCGGATTTGCCGCGGGAAAATTCAGCAACGAAAGCGATGGTCAGCTTGTCGTCGATCAGACGCGCCCGCAAACGGGAGAAACGCTGGTCGCTGGCCGCATCGGCAAGATCCGACACGCCGATGCACGCGCGGTAACGCTCCAATGCGGAGAGCACTTCGCTGCGCCACCTGCTGTACTCCTGGAACCTTTGCACCAGATCGCTCACGTTTACCTCAATCCTTTGATTGTTTTCCCGAATCTAGCATTCGTGCTTACTTTTGACAATTTACACAGTAAAACGTCGAACGCTGTCCCTGCCTGATCTGGCGTACCGGCGCCTCGCACATGCGGCATGGCATGCCGGCGCGGTCATACACGAAATAGGATTGCTGGAAATATCCCGACTGGCCATCGGCTCCGATGAAATCGCGCAACCTGCTGCCGCCCTTTTCGATCGCCGCAGCCAAGGTTTCCCGAATCGCTTCCGCCAGTTTTTCATAGCGGGCAAGCCCGATGCGATGGGCCGGCGTCCTGGGGTTGATGCCCGCCTTGAACAAGCTCTCCGAGGCATAAATGTTGCCGACGCCTACCACGATGTCGCCGGCGAGCAAGACCTGCTTGACCGGCGCGCTGCGTCCGCGCGTTTGCCTGTACAGCACCTGTCCGGAAAAGCTTTCTTCGAGCGGCTCGATGCCCAGGCCGCGCAATAACAGGTGATTGTCAATAACGCCATCTTCCTGTCCATGCCACAGTACCGCTCCGAAGCGCCGCGGATCGGTAAGGCGCATGATCTGCCCGCCTACGACCAGATCGAAATGGTCGTGCTTCTGCGGCGGCGTATCCGAAGGCAGAATGCGCAAATGCCCCGACATGCCGAGATGGATGATCAGTGTCCCTTCGTCGAAACCGATCAGCAGATACTTGCCCCGTCTGCTGGTGCGGCGGATCACGCGTCCGCAGACCCGCTCCGTCAGGTTTTCAGTATACGGCCAGCGCAGTCCGGTATGGCGCAGCGTGACGGCGGTGACCATCCTTCCTTCGATATGGGGAGCCACGCCACGGCGGGTGACTTCGACTTCAGGCAATTCGGGCATGTTTAATGCAGACAATGTGGAAATGCTTGGATTTTTACGCGGAACAAACGGTCCATGTTACCTCCGCGCATAGCGGCCCCGTTGGGCGTAGAATTAAAACTCGCTTGACCAGCAAGGATTATCCATTGAAAAACGTTCTCCTGATTGTAACTCTGTCGGCGGGGTTGTCGGCGTGTGCGTCATGGCCGCCACA
>JAQGLQ010000216.1 GCA_028292785.1 Noviherbaspirillum sp.
AGGCCGAAGATGCTGCCCTCGGGCACGGTGAAATTCACATCCTGCAGCACGTGCAGGCCGCCGAAGCTTTTGCTGAGTCGATTGAATTGCAGCATTCAGTTGTCCTTTCCCGCGGGCGGCGGATTGCGCCGCCACATTGCGCGAATCCGGCGCGGGTCCCACAGGCCCTTGGGCAGATAGAGGATGACCAGGATCAGGATCAGGCCGTTCACCGCGGAGCGGTAGTCTTTCAGATTGCGCAGCGCTTCGGGCAGCAGGGTCAGGATGGTCGCGCCGAGCGTCGGTCCGATCAGGTTGCTGGTGCCGCCGAACACGGCCATCGTGAGGATTTCGACGGCGTTCTCGAATGCATAATTGTTCGGCCCGATGGTGAAGGTGAAATGCGCGTTGAGCACCCCGGCCACGCCGGCGATCACCGCGCCCATCACGAAGGCCAGCAGCTTGTAACCGGCCACGTTGATACCCATCAGCCGGGCCGCGACCTCATCCGCCTTGATCGCCTCGAACGCGCGGCCGATCTTCGAGCGGCGCAGGCGGGCAAGCAGGAACAGCGTGATCGCCAGCAGCAGCACCACATGCCAGAACTCGGTCAGCAGCGGAATGCCGTTCAAGCCCATCGGGCCGCCGGTGCTCTCGAGATTGAGGACGATGACGCGCACTACCTCGCCGAAGCCGAGCGTCGCCATCGCGAGATAGACGCCCGACAGCCGCAAGGTCGGAATGCCGATGATCAGCGCCACCAGTGCCGGCAGGATGCCGCCGGCCAGAAGCGCGACCGGAAACGGCAGGCCGGTGTGCATGCTGATCATGGCGCCGGCATAGGCGCCGATACCCATGAAGGCCGCATTCGCCAGCGACAGCAGGCCGCATGAAAGCGTGATGTAGATGGACAGCGCCAGCATGGCGTTGACGCCTATGCTGTACACCACCGTGTTGTATGTGGACCAGAATCCTTCCCACCATTCAAGCATCTCAGGCCTTCCTTTCGAGGACTTTGCCGAACATTCCCGAAGGCCGTACCAGCAGGATCAGAAACAGCAGCCCGAAGGCCACCGCATCGCGGAAATCGCTGGACAGGTACGCCACGCTCATCACTTCGGCAAAGCCCAGGAACAGGCCGCCGATCATGGCGCCGCGTATGTCGCCCATGCCGCCGAGGATGATTACGGCGATGCCCTTGTGCAGCATCGGCTGTCCCATGAAGGGAGAGATCGCGTTGAAGGATAGTCCGACCAGCACGCCGGCGATGCCGCCGAGGGCCGCCGCAGCGAATGAAGTAAGCAGGAACAGCCGCTCGACATCGACGCCGAGCAGGTAGGCCGCCTTGGGCGATTCGGCGATGGCGCGCAGCGCGCGGCCGAGCTGAGTACGGCGCAGCACCACCAGCAGCACCAGCATCAGCACGAAGGAAATCGCGATGATGCCGATCTGGATCGCGGTCAGGTGCAGGTTGCCGAGCGCGATGCTGTCTTCGGGAATGGTTCCGGCCGGGAAGCGCTTGATCTCCGCGCCGAACAAGCCCTGCGCGAGGCTGGTGAGCATGATGGCGACGCCGATGGTGGCGATCATCGGCGACAGGTGCGGCGCATTGCGCTTGCGCAGCGGCTTGAGAACGAGCACATCGATGATCATGCCGACCGCTCCCGCCGCGACCATCGCCAGCAGCAGCGCGGCCCATAGCGGCAGCGCCAGTCTTTCGATCAGCAGAAGCGCGGCATAGCTTCCCAGCATGAAGACCGCGCCATGCGAGAGATTGATGACGCCGAGCACACCGAAGACGAGCGTGAAGCCGAGGGCGAACAGGGCGTACACGCTGCCCAGCGACAGGGCGTTGATAAGTTGTTGTTCGAGCATGATGGCTGCCAGGAACGGGGTTGGTATGACGAAACTGTCCGGTTCGAATAACCGGGAGCCGCCGGAATGGATGCTGCCGGGCGCATCGATGCAAAGCCGCGTTGCCCGGCAGCCGGTGCGACATCCTCCGCGTAACGCGGAGGATGTCATGGCCGCTTACTTCAATAGCACGAACTTGCCGCCTTTGGCGATGTTGACGATCGCTTCCTGCTGCGCATCATATCCCGCAGGCTTGCCATCCTTGGGCTGCGCCGCGCGGAAAGCGAACTTGCCGGTGGCGCCGTCCAGCTTCACCGCCGGCAGCGCCGCGCGCAATGCGTCGCGGTCTTTGCTCAGATTGCCGCTGAGCTTCACCAGTTTCAGCGCTTCGCCCGCGATCAGCATCGCGTCGTAGGCCTGCGCCGCGAACTGGTCCGGGTCGCTGTTGAACTTGGCGCGGTATGCCTTCATGAAGGACTGGTTCGCCGGCGCCTGGTTTTCGGGCGACCACGGGCTGCCCATGATCGTATTGTCGGCGGCTTCCTTGGCGATCTCGAACACCTTCGGCGAATTCAGTCCGTTGCCGCCGATGAATGGCTGCTTCATGCCAAGCGAACGCGTCTGCAGGATGATGTTCGCGGCTTCTTCGGCCAGGCACGAGCAGACGATGGCGTCGGGGTTGCCGGCCTTGATCTTGGTGAGCTGGGCCTTGAAGTCGACATCGCCCTTGGCATACGTTTCGGTGCTGGTCACCGGAATGTTCTGCTGCGCCAGCGTGGCCTTGAACACGTCGTAGCCATTCTTGGTGAAGGCATCGTCGTTACCGTAGATCACCGCCACCTTCTTGATGTTGAAATGCTTGACCGCCGCACGCGTTGCCACCGGCAGCACATCCGCTTCCATCACCGAATTGCGAAATACGAACGGGCCGATATTGGTCACGCCTTCGGCGGTATTGCTGGTGCCGAAGGCAACCGTCTTGGCGGCATTGGCGATCGGGTGCGCGGCGAATGCCGAATTCGACAGGGTAGGGCCGAACACCATCAGTACCTTGTCCTGGAAAATCAGTTTCTTGAAGACGTTGATGGCTTCTTCCTTCTTGCCTTGCTCGTCTTCAACGACCAGCACGATCTTGTTGCCGTTGATACCCCCCTTCGCGTTGATCTCGTCGCTGGCGAGAGTGAAACCGTTCCTGATCATGACGCCGTATTTCGCGGCCGGGCCGGTCAGCGCCTCGGCGACGCCGATCTTTATGTCGGCTGCGAAAGCAGAACCCGCGAATCCCGCCGCGACGAGCGCGAACGACAGTTTTTTGAATTGATTGTTGAATTGCATATCGTCTTCCTGAGAGAGGGAAATGGATACTGAACTGTCTTGCATTGCTCAAGCACCGCTAAGGTCGCTCGCGGATATGTTTTCGGATGCAAAACAATTACTCTTTTTATACCTTTTCAGGTTGCCTGACTATTGAAACGAAGCTCTGGAAAGTTTTTTTCATGCACGAGGATTGGTTGCCGGAGGCCGCGCATGAATCACCGGGAGTATAAAGTATTCCGATGGCAATGCCGGAAACAGGCGGTTGTATCGGGACGGAGCCCTGATGGTCACAATGGCTGCCGGCAAGGCTTATCTGACTTCGTCGAGAACCCAGCCGTCACATTCCACCAGCGCCCATTCAGGTTGCTTGAGGCCGATGGTATCGGCGGTAAGCTGGAGATCGGTGATGCGCATGAGCAGATCTTCCTTGCTCCGCGGCTTGGCGGTGGATTCGAAGGAAGCGCGCATCGTGAATGGCGGCGGTCCGACCGGCCGCACGACCTTTGGATGGCCGCCGGAAAAATCGCGTTGCAAAAGGCTGTTGAGCATCAGATCCCGCCGCCCGCGCCGGGTGACCCGTGTCATGAACAGGCGGAACTCCGGATTGCGTCCGTTGCGCACTATCCATTCGGGGTTGCCGTCCAGGATGCCGGCGACAAGCCGCGATTCCTCGCGGCTCAGCGTCGGGCGCCGGGCCGGATTCATTTTCGGCGCGAGCTCCATCAGCCGGTCCGCGGCCTGGTTGTTCGACGAGATGACCCAAGGCGCCTGATTGATGATGACGCCCGGTCTGCCGCCGACGTAGTCGAAGCCGTCTATCGACACATTGTCGGAAAATCCATCCTCGATCAGCTGGTACCAGGGATAGGAATAATTGGTTGGCGGCGGATGCGCCAGCGGGGATTTCCCGTCGAGCAAGCGCTGGAACAGGGCTGATTTCGGGTTGGGATAGTGCTTGAGCAGGGGTGTCACCCCGGGTTGGGACGGATTGAGGCCGCCCGGCAGATTGCGTTCCTGGATGCGCGCGTATTCCGCCAGTGCCCATTCGAATCTTTTCCGCTGTTCGGGCGTGAGGGTTGACGGATCGATACTGTTATCCATTTCTTCTGTTGCGGCTGATATCACGTGCATCTGTGTATAACGGCGCGGCGCGCGCAATCTTTAGTTCTTCATTCAAGAATGTAGTTCCGCCCGGCATCGCCGGTCCATCAGGGGCGCGGCGTACGATAGACGAGTACCGGGATGCGACAGGTTGCAAGTACTTTGGAGGTCACGCTTCCAAGCAGCAGCTGGCCAAGGCCGCTGTGGCCGTGTGAACCCATGAAGATCAGGTCGCAGCGATGGGCTTCGGCAAGTGCGACGATTTCATGCGACGGGGAGTCGGAAAATTCGATGAAGCCCGTGAAACTCAGCCCGGCCGCAAGCACATCATCGCGGATCTCGTCGAGATAGGCCTGTCCTATTCTTGTCAGCGCAGCCTTGTATTCCGCTTCGCTCGGCGGAATCATCTCGACATAAATCGGATTGACGAATTCCGGCGCGACGAAAATTCCCAGCACTTCCGCACTCTGCTCCCTGGCGAATGCGACGCCGGCTTGCGCCGCAGCCCTGGAGAGGTCCGAGCCATCGGTGGGTATCACGATTCTCTTGTACATTGCCGCGTATCCGGATGCCGCTGCTCGGGCTGGGCTAAAAACGGTATTGCCTTTTTCAAGGTAGCAGGCGCTGCCGCCGGCCGGTTTGAGAAACTTCAACTTCCTCTTTGGCCTGCGGTTATTCGTCCGGGAAAGCGCCTTGCCGGCGATGATCGAAACGCCGCAGGATTTCAAGCGGAATGATGTCGAGCGCGCTGTAATTGGTGCTTTCCATCACCACGAAGGGCGCGGCGCCGGCCAGATACGCCTCCTTCCAGCGCAATGCGCACAGACACCACTGGTCGCAGGTTTTCAGGCCGGGGAACCCCGATTCCGGCATTGGCGTGCTGAGGTCGTTGCCCCGGCTCTTGCTGAATTCCAGGAACTCATCGCTCATCACCGCGCAGACCACATGGGTGCCGATGTCCTCGGCATTGGTCTTGCAGCAGCCGTCGCGAAAAAAGCCGGTGACAGGATTGAAGGAGCAGGGAACCAGCGGTTCGCTGAAGACATTACGGGCGGGAGGACTGTCGGTTTTCATCGTTGCAGTATACGCTTC
>JAQGLQ010000262.1 GCA_028292785.1 Noviherbaspirillum sp.
ATTCGCTCATCGCAGATTTTCTCTCGGAAGTACCGGCACAACACAATCCTACGGTGGGAATCACAGCCGCGATCAAGAAAGTGATCGAGGATCATCGGAAGAAGTTGGATTCCGAGCCGAGCAGCTGCCATAAGAATGAATACGCAAAGGTAGCCGCCCTCAAGGCAATAAAAGATATCGCCGAAGCGGAGGACTTCACGAACCGCCTGTCTCTCTATCGGACTGTCTTGGGACGTGGAATCGACAATGCCGAGCGCAGGACCGCCAACCGCGACTCGGTGCTCAAGGATCTGAAGATTTCCTGCGGTTCCGCCTCGCGTGGCATGCAGCAATCCCTATCCTCCGACTTCATGGCTGCATTACCGAAATTCGGAGACCGCGCGGCGCGCATGTTGAGCGAGCGATATGGAATCAAGGATTACCTCAATTCGACTATGCAATCTAAAGCGCCAGGCGCACTGAGCCACGTCATGAAAAAGACAAAGGACTGGTCAGAGAAAGCCCCCTCCTTCGATACCTTGTATGAGCATCTGACATCACATTCACTGAACCGCTCGATCGCGAAGCACTATCTCTCGAAAATGGATGTGAGCATGGAAGTAATCAATGAATTGCAATTCATGCCGAATCGGCGCGCTTTCATCGAGGCACTGTCTCGCGCCCTGAACGGTCGGACTCCGGACCTGCCAGCTTTCAAATTGAGTGGGAGCGCCGAGCAACAGCATGATAACTTGGCCCTGGCAACCGCATGACCGATTCACTCTGAACGTGTTCTTTTTGATGCAGGGTGGGCAGCACTTGCCTGCCCAGCCCGCAATCGCCTGAAGTTTTATCCGCGTCAAAGTTTCAACCGAATCAAATACGTTTCAAGCGGCGTCAAATCAGATCGAAGCAGCGACACAACGTCGCGGCAGGGAGAGCATGATGGACCGCGTGAAGACTTTATCCGACCATGCGCAGCCGGCCGATGATGTCACAGTCGAGTGCCACGAATCGCAGATACCCTGTTTCGCGGAAAGCGAGCTTGAGCGGCTGTACGGGCAAATCTATTCCTCGCTGCAGTTCTTCCGGGTGTTCAGGCCCGAGGATGGCGTGCATACCTATGTGGCGTCGAGAAACGGCAAGCCGGTCGCGCTCCTGCTGTTTCGCTGCGCGGGCGGACGGGCCGAAGTGCTGAATGAAATGATTCTCCTGGACGGCAGGGAACTGCGGCGTTTCACTGCATACGTGTTTGGCCGGTACCCGCGCATCACGGTCATTTCCTTCCAGTCGCTGCAAACCGACACGCGTGGGCTGGCCTTCCCGGTTCAGCGATACGATCATAAGGAAGACTTCATTCTCGCGTTGCCGGCGTCGCCGGAACAGTACACCGCGCTGCTCGGCAAATCGACGCGCGGCAATATCCGGCGCTTCCGCAAGCGTCTGTCCGAACGGTTTTCATCATTCACGCATGTCACTTTCGAGAATGAGCGGATCGAGCCGCAGCTGGTGCGCGACATCATCGGCATGAGCAAGGTGCGCATGACAGGCAAGAAAAAGAAATTTTCGGTGGATGACGATATGGTGGAAGGCTTGGTCAGGCTGGCAAGAACATGCGGTTTCGTCAACGCTGTCATGATCGACGGACGTTTGTGCGCCGGTTCCATCGGTTATCGTCTCGGAACGAAATACTTCGCGTTCGTGAATGCGCATGAACCGGAATTCGACGGTTACTGGCTGGGGACGCTGTGCTACTACCTGACGATTTGCGCGTGCATCGCGCGCGGCGGCACGCAGCTGCACATGGGATGGGGACGCTATGAATACAAAAGCCGGCTGCTCGGGGTGAGGCAGGATTTCGACCGCCTTCTCGTATACCGGTCGCGCCTGGGCCTGCTGCTCAATCCGCGTTGCGTGGCGATGGCGGCGATCGATGGCCGCCTGCGGAAACTGAAACTCTGGCTCACCGAGCCGCAGCGGCAGAATGGATTGTTGTTGCGCCTCGCAGTGGACGGCATGTATGTGCTGAGGAAGCTTCGGGGCGGATGAGTGTATTTACGGCGCTTGCATAGCAGCCTTCGCGACTTCAATCGCGAGCTTTCCCGACCAGCAGCACGCCGTCACGCGGCGCGAGCACCAGCCGCTTCACGTCACGCCCATCGTTGACGCGCGGCGCCTGCTTTCCATGAAAGCGCGTGTAGCCCGCCCCGATCGTCACGCGGCGCTCGCGCGGCCCGGGGTTGACGAGAACCATGCCGTTCTCAAACCGGCGGCGGAACACGCCATCCTTCCACGCGGCCCGCTGCGGCGGATCGAGCGGCTGGCCGAGCCTGACCCCGAATTCGTCGAACCACGGCACGCTGTTATAGATATCGGCCGAGTTGGTATAGGAAAAATAGCCGTCGTTCATCAGACAGGATGAGAGGGCGAAGCGCAGCAGGCGATAATCGTCGGCACGGCCGGCGACATTGAAGCCGACGATGCGCGGCCCGGCAAGATTGCCGAATACATCGTGATAGCGCCGCATCATGGCGCCCCAGCCTTCCCTTTCGTACAGCGCCCAGTCGTAGCCGATCAGTCCTTCGAGAAACACGGCTTGCAGCCGGCCCTTGTATTCCGGCCAGGCGAGGTCGTTATCGGCATTGCCCATGAAGATGAGACGCGGAGCAAGTTGGCGCGCCTTCCGCCAGTGCCGCGCCTGCGCTTCCCTGAATGCCCGCCGCACCGCCGCGTCGGTCCCCGGCTGATTGCGCCCTTCCCGCTTCCAGTCGGCGGATGCGATGCGCTGGTGCGACATCACATTGTCGAAATACCAGATATCGAACTCCGGGACCGGCTGGAAGAACACGCGGTAGTCGCGCCTCGCCAGCCATTCCGGGTAGCGCTCGCCATGTTCATCGGGCCGGGTCCAATCCGTGATATTGATGTCCCATGCCCGGTATTCATCGGTCCACCGTACCCGGCGTCCTTCGGCTGTTTCCAGCCACCAGCCATGCTCGCGCAGCGTGGTCTGCTTGTCGCCGTCGGCGGTGTTCTCGGGGTCGTCGTTCGCTTCATTGAGCAGCGTGTACTGGCCAACCAGCAGATGGGGATTGAGCCGCTTGAGCGCGCGCACCGATTCGCGCATGGCTTGCGAACCATCGCCACCTTGTCCCCAGCCGCGATAAAAGCCGAGGATCACCAGGTCCAGCCGCGCCAGCTGCCGCTGGTAAGCCGGATCGTCGTAATGCTTTTTCCCGATGTTCATCCCCATCAGCCGGGGGAAGCCGGGGTCGGCCGCGGCGGTGGCAACCGTCAGCAGGATCGCCGCGCCGGCGAGCATGCGCCGAAGTATGGTGCGCTTGAAAAGCATCATCGATAGCGCCGCATCAGCAGGCCGAGATGCTTCATTCCCCCAGCCAGCAGGAAGCAGGGAATGAACAGGCCGACATAGACCGATCCCTTGAACAGCAGCAGCGTGAACGCATCGGCGTGCAGTCCGCGCGAAGCCTGCATCGCACCGGAAATCGCCAGACCGGTTCCCAGTGCCGTCGGCCACAGGGCACGCCAGTCGAGCATGCGGAATATCGTCCGCCCAAGCGAGCGGGCGACTACCCGCAATGCCAGCAGCTCGCTGACCGCGAGCGTCAGCACGCTGCCGAAGGCCGCGCCGATCAATCCCCAGCGCGCCACCCCTATCACGCTGCACACGACCGAGACGGCCAGGCAGGCGGCGCTGTTGAGCGCGGCAAAGCGTCCCTTGTCCAGGGCCGGCAGCACATGGCCCACCGCGAAGGCGTTCATCATCATGCCGAGGAGGTATACCTGCATGATGGGAGCGGCGTCGCGGTAACGGCCGGTGTAGACCAGTTCCACGAGTTGCGGCGCGGTGGCGAACATGGCGCCGAGGATGGGCACCAGCAGCAGGGCGGCCACGCCATTGCTATGCGAGATCAGGCGTGCGGCTTCGCCGGCGTCGCCGCGCTCATGCGCCCGGTTCAGGCGCGGCATCATCGCGTTGTACACCGGCTGCCGGATCAACGTCGCGATGGGCAGCACCACCCCGGCGATCGAGAAGGTCGCGAACAGCGCCGGCGGCAGCATGACCGCCACCACCCATTGATCGGCTTGTGCGCGCAGCAGGAACAGGGCATTGCCGGCGGCGAACGGCAAGGCATAGGCAAGCTGCGTCTTCAAGGTCTTCATGCGCCAGCCGAGTCCGCCTTCCACGTGACAGCGGACGTACCAGGCCAGGATGACGATCCTTGTGGCGGCCAAGAACAGCATCGCGAAGGTAATACCGGCGATATTCGCCCCGTTCCATGCGGCGAGAATGAGCAGCGCCGCCCGCCATATCGCAATCGCGATCGTGACCTTCGCCTGCCAGGCGGCGCGGCCATCGGCGGTCGGCAACACGTCGAGCGCGCCCGACATCACCGAGACGGCGAGAAACAGCGCGGAGATGCCCGAGGTTTCCGTCGCCAGATGTCGCGGCGCGCCCTGCAGCCATGGATTCCAGACGCTGGCGGCCACGCCGACGATACAGCCGGCCGCGCCGAGATAGGCGACCACGTTGCCGACCACGATGCGCCTGTGCTCCCTGTCGACGCGCGGCACGAAAAAGAATAGCGATTGCGGCATGAATGCCGGCGCGATCGCGAAGGCGGTGCCGGCCATCAGCCATAGCAGCCGGTATTGGCCGAACGTCGTCTCATCGAGGCAGCGCACCAGGATCACCGGCACCAGTAGTTGCAAGCCGTATTCGACGCCGCCTGCGGCCGCGAGCAGAAGCGCGCTGCGCCGCAGGCCGGCTTCATGCGGCATCGAGTTTCCTTTCGCGCATGGCAGGCGCGCACGCCAGGCCGGCGAACAGGTCCGCGTAGGACGCGATCATCGCTTCGATCGAAAAGCGCCCGGCGACGGTGGCGCGCGCGCGCGCGCCCATGACACGGCATCGCTGCCCTTCCCGCAGGTGGCGCAG
>JAQGLQ010000297.1 GCA_028292785.1 Noviherbaspirillum sp.
GGATGGGTGATGAAGCCCCCGCAACCTCCGGATGGCTTTATTGTCTATCCCGCAAATTTCGACAACGTGAAAAACGCTAAGCTATGCGCAGGCGGTGCGGTCCGCGCATCTCATTTTTAACGACGACATGGACCCAGGCCCACCGACCTCCGAGAATGACGCCGCCGCGCGGCAGAAGCTGATCGCATGCCGTGAATGCGATTTGCTGCAGGCCGAAGTGTTCCTGGCGGAACATACCGATGCGCACTGTATTCGTTGCGGCGCACGCCTGTATCGCGGCACGCGGTCCTCGCTCGATTTCATGATCGCCATCGCGCTGGGATGCGCGGCCCTGTTCATCGTATCGAACCTGTTCCCGATCGCCTTGCTCGAAGTGCAGGGCGTGCGCAATTCGACCACGCTCACCGGCACCGCCTTCGCGCTTTACACGCAGGGGCGTCCGCTGGTGGCCGCGATGGTATTCGTGACAGCCGTCCTGCTGCCCGGCCTGCAGATCTGCGCCATGCTGTACATGCTGATGCCGCTGCGCGTCGGCCGGGTCGCGGAGGCGACGCCGCTGGTATTCCGCTTTCTGCTCGCCGCGCTGCCTTGGAACATGATCGACGTATTCATGCTCGGCCTGGTGGTCACGCTGATCAAGCTGGCCGATCTGGCGAGCATCGTTCCCGGCATCGCCTTGTGGGCTTTCATCGGCCAGGTCCTGCTGTTCACCGCGGGCGCGGCGGCATTCAGCGCGCGCGATTTCTGGATTTGGGTCGAGGCAGCGGATGGCGCCCAAACCATCCATGCAGCGCGGCCGCCATTGGCCGGCAATACGGAGAGCACTGTTCGATGAAGCGGACGAATGATCAACGCGCCGCCACGGGGTGCTCCCGATGATGCAATCGGCGGCGAACCGCGGACTGGTTTCCTGCGAGGCATGCGCCTTGCTGTGTCGCGCGGCGGATCTGCATGCGCAGATGCGTTGCCCGCGCTGCGACGCGACCCTGCACGTCAGGATTCCGCACAGCGTATCGCGCACCTGGGCCTATGTGATCGCCGCTTTCATCCTGTACATTCCGGCCAACATGTTGCCGTTGCTGGAGAGCCAGTCGCTGCTGGAGTCGCAGAGCAAGACCATTCTGGGCGGCGTCGCGTTGTTCTGGGACAGCGGTTCCTGGTTCATCGCCGCGCTGATCTTCTTCGCCAGTTTCGTCGTGCCCATGACCAAGTTGTTCGCACTGATGGCGCTGTTGTTGTCGGTGCAGCGCCGCTCATCATGGCGACCGCTGCAGCGCACGCAGCTCTACCGGTTCGTCGACGGCATCGGGCGCTGGTCCATGCTGGATATTTATGTGGTGGCGCTGACGGTGGCGCTGGTGCAGGTGGAATCGTATGCCTCGTTCCGGGCGGGGCTCGGCGCGACCGCCTTCGGCGCGGTAGTGGTATTGACCATGCTGGCCACGCATTCCTTCGACCCCCGGCTCATATGGGATTTTTCCAAAGAACAGAATGACTGACAGCCTTCCTCCGGATTCCGACGATTCTTCCCCCATCCCGCGCGCGATCGCCGTGCGGAAGCGGCGCTGGTCGATTTCGCTCGTATGGATCATTCCGATCGTCGCCGCGCTGATCGGCGGGTGGATGGCGGTCAATTACGTGCTCTCAAAGGGACCCACCGTCACGATCGCCTTCAAGAGCGCGGAAGGACTGGAGGCCGGCAAGACCAAGGTGCGCTACAAGGATGTGGATATCGGCACGGTAACGCAGGTCGATATTGCGCAGGACCGTTCGCACATCATCGTCACGGCGCAGCTCGCCAAGCAGGCGGAGGCGCTGGCGGTCGAGGATACCCGCTTCTGGGTGGTGCGGCCGAGGATCACGCTGAACAGCATCACCGGCTTGGGAACGATACTTTCCGGCGCGTACATCGGTCTCGACGCCGGCAAGTCGACCGCGGAGAGAACGGAGTTCGTCGGCCTCGACGCGCCGCCCCCGGTGACGTCGGATGCGCGCGGCAAGCAGTTCGTGCTGCGCGCCAACGATATCGGTTCGCTGTATATCGGCGCACCCGTCTATTACCGGCGCGTCCCGGTGGGCGACGTCACCGGCTACAAGCTGGATGAGGACGGCAAGGGTGTCACGCTGGAGATCTTCGTCAACGCGCCGAACGACCGTTTCGTCACCGGCAACGCCCGCTTCTGGCATGCCAGCGGCATCGACGTGGCGCTCGACACTTCCGGCGTCAAGGTGAATACCGAATCGCTGGTGTCGCTGGTAGTCGGCGGGATTTCTTTTCAGGCTCCCGCGGACGTGCCCGAGGGCGATCCTGCCGCCGACAATGCGAGCTTCACCCTGTTCGCCGACAAGAACACCGCGCTGCGGCGAGCCAATCAGGAAGTGCAGTCTTATCTGGTGTATTTCGAAGGTTCGCTGCGCGGATTATCGTCCGGCGCGGCGGTCGAATTCCACGGCATTCCGATCGGCGAGGTGAAGAGCGTCAGCATCGAGTACGACCGCGAGTCGAGAACCGTGAAGTTTCCCGTCGAGATCAGCATCTATCCCGAGCGCATGCGTTCGCGCTACCGGGTGGGCGCGCCTCAGATGTCGACCTTCGAGCGCGAGCCGCGCGTCCTGCTTGACCGGCTGGTCGAACGCGGATTCCGCGCGCAGCTCAAGAGCGGCAACCTGATCACCGGACAGCTTTTCGTCGCGCTGGATTTCTTCCCGCGCGCGCCGAAGGCGAAGATCGACTGGAGCAAGGACCCGGCCGTGCTGCCTGCCGTGCCGGGCGCCTTCGAAGACATACAGGAGACCGTCGCCAGCATTGCCAAGAAACTCGAAAAAGTACCGTTCGAAACCATCGGCGCCGACCTCGGTACCGCGCTCAAGTCGCTCGACTCCACGCTGCGCAGCGCGGACAAGGTCGTCAAGCAGCTCGACGCCAGCGTCATTCCGGAAATGAAAGGCACGCTCGAACAGGCCCGCAAGGCACTCGGTAACGCCGAACGCACCCTCGCGGCCGACGCGCCGGTGCAGCAGGACTTGCGCGACACCCTGAACGAGGTGAATCGCGCTGCCCAGGCGTTCCGCACTTTGACCGATTATCTGAGCCGTCACCCGGAAGCACTCATTCGCGGAAAAAGAGAAAGTGACTGACCTATGCGTGGACCGATAAGCATCATCGGCGCGTGCGCCGCGGCGGCCCTGCTGGGCGCCTGCGGCACGCCGCCCAAGGAACAGTTCTATACATTGACGCCGGCGACGCTGCCGGCCGAGGCAGCCGGGGGCCAGGCCCGCCACATCGTCTCCGTGGGACCGGTCAGGGTGCCGGAAATGGTCGACCGGCCGCAGTTCGTGATCCGCCAGAGTCCCAACCGGGTCGACGTCATCGAGCAACACCGCTGGGCGCAATCGCTGCGCGCCGAAATTGCCCGGGCGCTGGCGATCGATCTCGGCGGCCGGCTTGCTGACGCTTACGTGGTGTCGTCCACCGACCATGCGGCGCAGAATGCCGCTTACAGGATTCTGGTCGATGTCGATCGGTTCGACGCCGTTCCGGGAGAAGCGGTGACGGTGCAGGCGACCTGGAGCGTACGCCCGACAGCGGGAGGGTCGACGCGCACCGGCCGCTCGACCGTTCGGGAACCGGTGCGCGGCACCGGGTATGACGAACTCGCCGCGGGATTTGGCCGCGCC
>JAQGLQ010000298.1 GCA_028292785.1 Noviherbaspirillum sp.
ATTCGCGGTGCTGACCATCACTCTGCTGCTGCTGACCAATATCGGAGACGCGTTGCGTAACGCGCTCGACGTGCGGAGGAAATCATGAGCCTGCTCGACGTCCGCAATCTGCACGTGAGCTTCGGCGCGTCGACGGTAGTCGACGATGTCTCGTTCTCGATCGCGCCCGGAGAGAAATTCGCGCTGGTCGGTGAATCGGGCTCGGGCAAGACCGTCACCTCCCTGTCCGTGCTGCGGCTGAATCAGGATGCGCGCTATGAAGGGCAGATCCTGTTCGAGGGCGAGGACATCCTGCGGAAATCGGAGCACGCCATGCGCTCGGTGCGCGGCAAGGACGTGGCGATGATCTTTCAGGAGCCGATGACCGCGCTCAATCCGTTGTTCACGATAGGCAACCAGATCGCTGAAGTGCTCATGCTCCATGAAGGCATCAATGCGAGGCTGGCCGCGCAGCGCACCGTCGAGCTGCTTGCAAAAACCGGAATCCCCGAGCCGGCGCGCCGCGCGCTCGCCTATCCGCACCAGCTTTCCGGCGGCCAGCGCCAGCGCGCGATGATCGCCATGGCACTGGCATGCAAGCCCAAGCTCCTGATCGCCGATGAGCCGACCACGGCGCTTGACGTCACCATACAGGTACAGATCCTCGAACTGCTGAATCAGCTTCAGCGCGAAGAAAACATGGCGGTACTGATGATCACCCACGACCTGAACCTGGTGCGGCACTTTGCCGACCGGGTCGGCGTGATGGCGAACGGCAAGCTGATCGAGACCGCGGGAACGGCCGAGCTGTTCGCCAATCCGCGCGAAGCCTATACGCGCAAGCTGCTCGGCAGCCATCCCCAGCGCATCGTGGATACCGTCGCGGCCGATGCCGAAACGCTGCTGCGCGCGGAGCAGATACGTTGCACGTTTTTGATCAAGCGCGGCTGGTTCAGAAAAACCGCTTTCCTCGCGGTCGACGGCGTCGATGTGGAATTGAAGCCGCATGAGACCCTCGGTATCGTCGGCGAATCGGGCTCGGGCAAGTCGACGCTCGGCATGGCCTTGCTGCGTCTGTCTGCGGCGCATGTCGACGGCCGCATCGTGTTCGACGGCCAGGAAATCAGCGCCATGAACAGTAGCGCGCTGCGGCCTTTGCGGTCGCGCATGCAGGTGGTTTTCCAAGACCCTTTCGCATCGCTGTCGCCACGCCGCACCATTGAGCAGATCGTCGGCGAGGGACTTGCGCTGCATCAGCCGCAGCTCGGCAGGGAAGGCTTGCGGGCGGCGATTGCCAACGGCTTGCGCGAAGTCGGTCTCGCGCCGGAAATGATGTCGCGCTATCCGCATGAATTCTCCGGCGGCCAGCGGCAGCGCATCGCGATTGCCCGTGCCCTGGTGCTAAAACCGGATCTGATCCTGCTCGATGAGCCGACTTCGTCGCTCGATGTCTCGGTGCAGCAGCAGGTGCTGATGCTGCTTGGCGAACTGCAGCGCAGGTACGGGCTTGCCTATATCTTCATCAGTCACGATCTTGCAGTGATCCGCGCGATGGCGCATCGGGTGATGGTGATGAAGGATGGCAGGGTGGTGGAGAGCGGCGTGACGGAAAGCGTGCTGTCGAATCCGACGCAGCCTTATACCAGGAGGTTGCTGGCGGCGGCGAGTTATTCGACGGTGGAGGAGATGGAGGGGCTGGTCTGAGAAAGAAGGGGCCGCAACCAGCCAGGATCCGGGGCAAGGCTGGACATGTCGAGCCGATGCCCCGAACACTCGCCCCCGGCCTCCCCCTATCATCGGGAAGGCGCTCGCTAATCCTCAGCTGCTCTTCTTCGCAGTCTTGTCCGACGATGCAACAGCCTTGCGCGGCGCAGCTTTCGGCGCGGCCGCGGTTTTCCGTGCGGGAGCCGGCTTCGCGGCGACGCGGCGCGTTGACACGACCTTTGCCGCCTGCTTGCCGTTTTTAGTGGCTACCGCGACTGTCTTGTAGGGGACCTGCAATTGCAGCGTCTGCCCGGCGGCGACCTTATCCTGCTTCAGGTTATTCCATGTCTTGATCTGCTCGACGCTGACCTTGTTGCGCTGCGCGATCGACGCCAGCGTATCGCGCTTGCCGGCCTTCACGTAAATGCGGCGCGTATCCGGCACATCGGGCGCCACCATCATCATCGCGTTGTCCGCGATTTCCTCCGAGATGTCCTTTGCCGCCATCTCTTCGGCTTTCGGAACCAGCACGGTCGAACCGGCCTTCAGCACCATCTTCGGCGGTATGTTATTGACTTCGCGGATCACCTCGGGGGTGGTGCCGAATTTCGATGCGATGGTTTCGATGCGTTCACGCGCATTGGTCACCTTGTGCGCGGTCCATGAGGACAGGGCGCGGCCCCACTTCGAGAGATTCTTCTTGAATTTTTCCGCATTGCTTTGCGGGAGCAGGATCTGCGTGTCGGCGCTGCCGATGATGACGGGGCGATTGAACTGCGGGTTCAGCGCCTTGAATTCATCGAGAGAGAGTTCCGCCAGCTGCGCGGCGACCTTGAT
>JAQGLQ010000327.1 GCA_028292785.1 Noviherbaspirillum sp.
GGATGGGCGCACCCATGTCGACCGTAATGCGGCCATCCGCTTCGAGCGTCGGTTCGATGACGCCCGACATGGTTTCCACCTTGATCGAGCGCTTTGCGGTCAGACCCTTGTCGGTGACGAAGCGGACGAACGCGCGCGCGCCGTTGCCGCACTGTTCGACTTCGCCGCCGTCGGCGTTATAAATCCGATAGCGGAAATCGACGCCGGGAGAGCGCGGTTTCTCGACCACGAGCATCTGGTCCGCGCCGACGCCGAAGCGCCGGTCCGCCAGCAGGCGCCACTGATCGGGGGTCAGATCAATCCGCTGATTGATCGCATCGATGACGACGAAGTCGTTGCCCGCGCCGTGCATTTTGGTGAATTTCAGTTTCATGTCGCTATCTTCAATCAAGGTCCGGGCCGGTATCCGGCGCGTTCCGATCATACACGTCGGGCATGCCGGGAGGGCGCGTCTTGAAGCGCTTGTGCGTCCAGAAATATTCCGCCGGCGCTTCGAGCACGCGCTCTTCGATGAACGCATTCATGCGCCGCGTCGCATCCACGATGTCGCCGCCCGGATAATTTTCCCATGCGGGATAAAACCTGACTTTCCAGCCGCGGTAACCCGGCAGGAACGTGCCTATCACCGGGATCACCCTGGCGCCGGTAGCGGCTGCGATCCGGGCCGGCGCGGTCAGCGTCGCCGCCGGCATGCCGAAGAACGGGACGAACTCCGCATCCTTCGACCCGAAATCCATGTCGGGCAGCATGAAGAACGGCAGGCGTTCGCGCATTGCGCGGATGATCGGTTTGACGCCGTCGGCGCGCGAAAAAAGCCTGACCGGATGAAAGCGCGAACGTCCCTTGAGCAGGGCCTCGTCGAAGGCGCGGCTTTTCTGCCGCGAATAAATCGAACAGGCAGAAGCCTCGAGCGCGATCGCGACGCCGGCCACGTCGAGGCAGACGAAATGCGGGCACAGGTAAATCACCGGGCCGGACGCGATCTCATCGAGCGGCACGCCCGGCTCGACCGTGATCAGCCTGCGCAGCCGCGCTTCCGATGCCCACCACAATATGCTGCGCTCCAGCACGCTGCGGGAATACGCCTGAAAATGCTTTCTTGCGATCGCGCGGCGTTCTCTCTCGGACAGTTGCGGCAGGCATAGATGCAGATTGGTCAGCGTGATCGCGCGGCGCGGACGCATGACGACGAACAGCAGGGCACCGAGGGCATTGCCGATGCGTCCGAGCAGGGGCAGGGGCAGCCAATGCAGCAGCCACATCAGGCCCAGTAAAAGCTTCATGGATGGTCTTTCCGTTCCGTCGGCGCAGCTGTCACGCCGGCCGGCGTCTTGTAGCGGTTGTAGCTCCAGAAGTATTGCTCCGGGCAGCGCCCGATCAACTCTTCCATCGCCGTGTTGATGGCGCGCGCCTGCTGCTCGGGCGCTTCATCCAGCGTTCGCGTGAATGGCGCGAAACGCAGCGCATAGCCGCGGCCGCGCGGCAGGCGTTGCGCGTACGTCAGAATGATCGGCGCGCCGCTCATGCGGTGCAGCTTGGCCGATAGCGTCATCGTGTAGGCAGGCTTGCCAAAGAAGTCCGCCCACACGCCTTCGCCATTCTGCGGAACCTGGTCCGGCAGCAGTCCGATCAGGCCGCCCTGCTTGAGCGTTCTCAGCAGCAGGCGCACGCCCGACAGATTGGCTGGCGCGAGCGCGAGATTATGCCTCGCGCGAGCGCCTTCGAGCAGCGGTTTCAATGCTTCTTTGCGCGGAGGGCGGTACAGGACGGTCAGCGGCGCCCTGGCCGCGACCAGCTGCGCGGCAATCTCGAAACAACCCAGATGCGGCGTAAGGAAAATGATGCCGCGGCCGTCGTCGATTGCCTTTTGCACCAGTTCCCAGTTCTCGACCGTCGCCGATCCAAGGACGCGTTCGGGCGCCGCGAACCAGATGAAAGGAAGTTCGAGCACGCTCTTGCCCGCTTCCGTGATCGCTGAAGTCAGCTGATCGGCAAAACCGGCGCGTTGGATATTGCTTTTCAGGCGGCGGCGGTAGGAGGGAGAAGCCAGGTACACCAGCCATCCCAGCGCGGCGCCCATTGCGTGGAGCACGGGTAATGGCAGCCTTGACAACAGGCGAAACAGGGCGACGAGCATCAAAACGGCTGACTAAAAATTTGTGTAATTTCTTTAGAGGCGTAAAATAGCACAGATGCATTGACCGCCGAGTTAACAGACAACTTGCGAGGCGGAATAAAAATTTCGCTAAAGCGTCGCAGGCTCGCTGGTATGGCCGCGACACGTGGTCAACATGCTAACGAGGAACCTGCAAATGGCAAACGAATATCTCTTCACCTCCGAATCCGTCTCCGAAGGCCATCCAGACAAAGTCGCGGATCAGATTTCCGATTCGATCCTGGATGCGGTTCTCGCGCAGGACCCGAAGGCGCGCGTCGCCGCCGAAACCCTGTGCAATACCGGCCTGGTCGTGCTCGCCGGTGAGATCACCACCCATGCCAATGTCGATTACATCGGCGTCGCGCGCGACACGCTCAAGCGCATCGGTTACGACAACGCCGATTTCGGCATCGATTACAAAAGCTGTGCGGTCATGGTCTGCTACGACAAGCAGTCGCCCGACATCGCCCAAGGCGTCGACGAAGGCAAGGGGCTCGACCTCGACCAGGGCGCGGGCGACCAGGGCCTGATGTTCGGCTATGCGTGCGACGAAACACCGGAACTGATGCCCGCCGCGATCCACTATGCGCACCGCATCGTCGAGCGCCAGTCGCAGCTGCGCAAGGATGGCCGGCTGCCATGGCTGCGTCCGGATGCGAAGTCGCAGGTCACGCTCAGGTATGCCGACAATCGCCCGGTGGCCATCGACACCATCGTGCTCTCGACCCAGCACAGCCCGGAAATGGAGCACAAGGCCATCGAGGAAGCGGTGATCGAGGAAATCATCAAGCCGGTGGTGCCGAAGGAGTGGCTTAACAAGACCCGCTACCTCGTCAATCCGACCGGGCGTTTCGTGATCGGCGGTC
>JAQGLQ010000328.1 GCA_028292785.1 Noviherbaspirillum sp.
TCATGCCGTAAGCCTTGGGGTCCGCACCGAGCGCCGCGCGGCCGGCCGGGTCGATCAGGCCGGTGTCGAAATAAGCCGCCAGCGTGGCCGCGGTTTCCGTCTCGACTTCTCTTTTCGCGGCCATAAAAGCATGGAAAAGGTTGAGCGCGAGCCACGGATGACGCTCGAACAATTCTCTCTTCATGACCACGGTATGGTTGATCGGAAAGATGCCGGTCTTGGCGAAATAACGCTGTGTCTCCACCTGCGGGTTCCGAAACAGCGGCTTGATGTAGGGGAGCGATTCGACATCGATCCGGCTGCGATCGATCAGGTTGCGGTTGTTGTGGTACAGCAGGGTGCCGTCGAGCTCTCCGCGCACCAGCATCTCGCCGATGTTCGTTTCCGGTGCAATCTGGTTGATGCGCACGCCCTCCGGCGGGCTGAAGCCGGTCGCCCCGGCGTGGCTCTTGTCCGGGCCGCGCTCCATGAACCATTCGATATGGCGGGCGTGGACATCGAATTCATGTTCGAGGATGCCGCGCGACCAGAGCGCGGCGGTCTGCTGGTATTCGGCGACGCCGATGCGCTTGCCCATGAGGTCGGCCGGCGTCTCGATGCCGGCGTCCTCGCGCACCAGGATGCTGGTATGGAAAAATCCGCGCGAGGTATAGACGGGCAGGGCGACCCAGCGCCGGTCGCCGCGCGAGACGGCGATGCAGAGCGTGGACAGCGACATCTCCGAGATGTCGAAGTCGCCGAAGTGCAGCTGCCGCCAGAACATTTCGGAGGGATGCACGACGGTCGGCAGCAGCCGGACGCCTTGCGGCTGGATGCGCCCCTGGATCAGGGGACGCGTGCGTTCGTTGTCGGAAAGGGCGATGCTCAGTGTCAGTGTTTCGGAACGCATGTGCGGTTTGCCTCCAGGTCGATGGAATAGGCGCCGGTCCGGCGTGCATGCAGGCGCACGCCGATTCTGCGGTGGATGGCGCGGGCCGGCAAGGCCATCGCCGCACTACCTGATATAGCAGCTTGCTATAACGTCATGCTTGACGAAGCGATCATCGCCACGCGCAGGGCGCCAGTGGCGGCCACGACGTTGAACGTATGAAGATGTCGAAGGCCGACACAGATGTGGGGTGCACAGTGGTCCGAGAAAGGTCGAGCCAATAAGTAAATTCGAACGAATCCCAACTGATAAAGCAACCACGCTTCCTGTCCTGGTGCGGATACTGAACGGGATTTCATACATGCATAAGCTGGCCGCCATGGGCTCACCCGATCGCCGGCAAATATGCGCGGAGAAGTCATGATTCCCGCAACCATAGGGTGGGCCACAACATGAACCAACCGTTGATCATCGATTGTCACGGCCATTACACTACCGCTCCGCCAGCGCTCGAAGCGTGGCGCAAGCGGCAGATCGCCCATCTCGATACGCCCACTCTGGGGCCCAGGCCGTCGGACTTGACGATCAGCGACGACGAACTGCGGGAATCGATCGAGGCGAACCAGTTGCGCCAGATGAAAGAACGCGGCTGCGACCTGACGATTTTCTCGCCGCGCGCCAGTTTCATGGCCCACCACATCGGCGATTTCCAGACCAGCGCAACCTGGGCCGCCATCTGCAATGAACTGTGCTACCGGATCTCGATGCTGTTTCCGGACAATTTCGCCAGCGCCGCCATGCTGCCGCAGTCGCCCGGCGCGGACCCGCGCAGCTGCATTGCCGAGCTGGAAAGATGCGTCAAGGACTACGGCTTCGTGGGGATCAACCTGAACCCCGACCCGTCCGGCGGCCATTGGACCTCGCCGCCATTGTCCGACCGGCACTGGTACCCGCTGTACGAGAAGATGGTGGAGTACGAGATTCCAGCCATGATCCATGTCAGTACCAGTTGCAACCCGTGCTTTCACACCACCGGCGCGCATTATCTGAATGCCGATACCACCGCCTTCATGCAGTGCCTGACCAGCGACTTGTTTACGGATTTTCCGACGCTGAAGTTCCTGATTCCCCACGGCGGCGGAGCGGTCCCGTATCATTGGGGCCGGTTTCGCGGGCTGGCCCAGGAACTGAACAAGCCCTTGTTGAGCGAGCACTTGCTCAACAACATTTTCTTCGATACCTGCGTCTATCACCAGCCGGGCATCGACCTGCTGACCAAGGTCATTCCCATCGAGAACGTGCTGTTTGCCTCGGAGATGATAGGCGCGGTGCGCGGCATCGACCCCGAGACGGGACATTACTACGACGACACCCGGCGCTACATCGAGGCCGCGAGCCTGGACGAGGAAGCGCGCTACAAGATATTCGAAGGCAATGCGCGCCGCGTGTATCCACGTCTGGATGCCGCACTGAAGAAGAAAGGACGCTGAGCATGACGACGCCATTAATCAATCAGCTTGGCATCGTCAAGCGAAACATCGAGCGCGCGGAGCGCGCGATTGTCGATCATCTTGGTCGATTCGGCAGCGCCACCATCCATGAGGCGATGGGGAGGGTCGGCCTGATGAAACCCTACATGCGGCCGATCTATCCCGATGCGCACGTGGCCGGCACGGCCGTCACCGTGCTGCTGCACCCGGGCGACAACTGGATGATGCATGTGGTCGCCGAGCATATCCAGCCCGGCGACATCGTCATTGCGGCAATCACCGCCGAATGCACCGATGGCTATTTCGGCGACTTGCTCGCGACGAGCTTCATGGCGCGCGGCGCCCGGGCTCTGGTCATCGATGCAGGCGTGCGCGATGTGCGGGTACTGAAGGAAATGGGTTTCCCGGTGTGGAGCAAGGCGATCAGCGCCAAAGGCACGATCAAAGCCACCATCGGCTCGGTCAATATTCCGGTATTGTGCGCGGGCGCTCTCGTCCATCCGGGCGACGCCGTCGTGGCCGACGACGACGGCGTCGTGGTGGTGCCGGCCGCGGATGCGGCGCGCGTAGCCGCGATTGCCCAGAAGCGGGAAGATCTCGAAGTCGAGAAGCGCGCCAAGCTTGCCGCCGGCGTCCTTGGCCTGGATATGTACGACATGCGTGATCCGCTTGCCAAGGCCGGCTTGAAATATATCGACTGATCCAGTGCGATTGATCTGAACTGCTAAAAGACCAATTCTGAAATTGACTACAAATTACCGTAGCAATCGGAAGTAACCTTGGGCTGCGCTGCCGCGCTCCTTCGCCAGGTCGAAGGAGCGTCACGGGGATCTCGCTTTACTCGGCCGAAATGTTGTTGTTGCGGATAATTTGGCCAACGGTATCCGATTCGTTCTGCATAATCGCTCGCATTTCAGAGGAGGTGGATGTTTTCACCTCCAGCCCCGTCTTTTCAAGGCCGGATTTGATGTCGGGCTGGGCGATGATGCTCCGCAATTCCGCATTCAGCCGACTTACGATCGCTTCCGGCGTTTCCTTCGGTGCTACGAAGGCGTACCACATGTCAGCGTCCACTCCGTTGATGCCCACTTCCTTCAGAGTCGGCACATCAGGAGCTTTGGCGTTGCGTCGCGGGCTAATGATGGCGAGCGGCACCAGCTTGCCGCCGGTAACATGCGGCATCGCTTGGTGGATCGGCACCAACGCGGCAGTAACCACGCCTCCAATCAAATCGTTGAGTGCGCCTGCGCTGCCCTTGTACGGGATGTGCAGCATTTTAATGCCTGCACTGTCGTTGAATAACGCCATCTTGAGGAATTGGGACGTTCCAACGCCGGGCGATGCAAACGTCAGCTGGTTCGGCTCGGCCTTGGCCTTCGCAATGAGATTGACAGCACTCTTGATACCGGATTGCGGATTGGTTACCAGCATTAGCGTTCCGTTGCCGGCGAGCGTGATCGGTGCAAAATCGGTGAGCGGATTGAACGAAAGCTTCTTATAGAGATACGCCGACGCCATCGTACCTTCACCTATCATAAGCAGCGTGGCCCCGTCAGCTGGCGCCCTGGCGACGGTGGCCGCACCGATCGTACCGCTTGCACCAGGCATGTTCTCGACTACCACCGGCACTCCCAGCCGTTCGGCTAACGCCGGACCGACGATGCGCGCAATGGAATCGTATCCAGTGCCCGGGGTATAAGGAACGACGATCTTGATCGTCTTGGAGGGATAGGCTTGTGCAGATGCATTCGACACGGTGAATGTCGTCACAACGGCGGATGCAATCGCCATCAGAATGCCGGCATAGCGGGAACGCAGGTTGGCGTGACAGAGCCCCATGGGTTTGCTCCTTCAATATCGATAGATTTAGAAAAGAAGAGGTTTACTCGCGCCTCATCGTGGACCGCCCTTGCTCCTTGCTTAAACTGCCGGATTTGCTTCAGTAATGAATAGTCAGATCTGTTGTGACCCGTGCGTCCAATTCCCGGCGCCTTCGAGGGTTGTCGTTTTCGGTAGAAGTACTGTGGCCGGACGCTTGTTGTATATCGCGCCACCGCCGGCCGCCTTCGGCATGCGGCCTTCTGCCATGTCCTTCGCGAGGCGGATCAGCAAGCGCCGATACCGCACGATTGCAAGGTCGGAATGACCGAGGTTTTCCCTGGTGCGATCGATCATTTTTCCCATACTCTCCTGCACGGCGGCATCCTGGTTTTGAACGCCCTCTATACCTGTGAAACTGTCATTGCGCTGGCGTTCTCGATCGATCATAAAGTCGTTGGACATGTTGTAGATCGGCTGGTAATGCTCGTCAACGGGCCCCCAAAAGCCGTTGCGGCCACCGAAATACTCCCTTTCCGCTTCAGAGAATTCGCCGCGAGGATTCGCATGAAACGACCATGTCCAGCAATTTTCGTCGTCGATCGGCACCCATGCATGTCCGTAATAGGCGGCGCCCAGCGAATCGTTGGGGTCGCATGTCGGCGGCGTCAGCGTATAGAACGGCAGCAGGAATTGCGTGATACGCCAGTAGTAGGTACTCTCGTCCGCGGTGCGACGCGCGTTGATTTGCAATCCATGTTCTGCTTCGCTGACGCTGAACACCGGATGCTTGTCGATTTCGAGGTATTTCCAAACCTCCGGCGAATCCTGGAAATTGAAACCGGTGGGCTTCCTCTCCTTGTGGCCATGCAAAAACGACACATGGCTCGAATCTATCCCGCCTTCGACCGCCTGTGTCCAGTTAGTATGCTGCACCCTCTTGGTCACCGTGCGCTGCATCTTCGGCAGACGCGTCCACTCGAAGTCCGGCAACTCCGGAACAGAGTCCTTCGGGCCCATGTACACCCATACAACGCCGCCACGTACAGCCGCCTTATAAGCCGTGATCTTCACACGGTCCTTGTAGCCGTTATCCACGGGCTCCGAAGGAATATCGACGCAATTGCCGTTAACGTCGAACTTCCATCCATGATAGACGCAGCGGATGCCGCTCTTTTCGTTACGGCCGAAGAAAAGCCCGGCGCGACGGTGAGCACAATACGCTTCCACAATGCCGACCTTATCGTCAGTGTCCCGGAAGGCGATCAGGTCCTCTCCCAGCAGGCGCAGGCGCACAGGGGCGCAGTCAGGCTTTGCAATTTCTTCTTCGAGCAGTGCGGGTAACCAGAAGCGGCGCATCAGTTCCCCCATCGGCGTTCCGGGACCAACACGGCACAACAGTTCATTGTCTTCGTGTGACAGCATGTATTTCTCCTTCTGGTTTCTTGTCGGCCGCGCTCAAAGCGTGTTTTCGAAAATCATGTGTCCCATTGCGGTGTTGGATGCCGGCACA
>JAQGLQ010000368.1 GCA_028292785.1 Noviherbaspirillum sp.
ACTGCGATATCGCCGCCTTGCAGGCCGGTGGCCGAGGCACTGCCGGACAGCCAGGCATCCGCCCCGGCGGTCATCCGTATCATGCCGGCCGCTCCTTGGCTGGCATCGGCCTTGAGCGACGAAGCCGTGGTTTGTTCCATATGCTTGCCGGCGGCGATGCGTATGTCGCCGCCCTGGGTGACGCCGCTGGCGTCATATCGGCCCGCCTCGATCAGGTTGCGGGCACGGACATCGATGGCGCCGCCGATGGCGCCGGTGGCGCTGACATCGCCGGTGTTGAGCACGACCTGACCAGCCGCCAGGCTGATGTGTCCGCCCTGGGCATCGCCATTGGCATCGAGGCTTCCGGATTGCAGGAGCTGGCCGCCGGTCGCCGCGTCGCCAGCGTCGAGAATGATCTTGCCGTTGCGGTTTTGCAGGCTGCGGGCGCGCACCACGCCGCTATTATTGAGGACCGCTTGCGTGAGCGCATCGGGGGCCTTGGCGCTGAGC
This sequence comes from Noviherbaspirillum sp., assembly GCA_028292785.1. The sequence goes on from JAQGLQ010000368.1 coordinate 493, forward strand.
ACCACCATGCCGCCATCGGCCTGGATGCCGCCGCTGTTTTCGATGAGCGCATTGACTGCGCCGACTTTGACGCGATAGCTGATCAACCCATCGCCGGCCAGGTCGATGTCCACCGCGCTGGCCGCGCTCAACAGGGTGCTGCCTTTGGGAGTGTCGATCTCGCCGGTGTTCTTGATCACCGGGGAAATGAAGGCGACCACGCCGCCGTCGGCGGTAGTGATCCTGCCATGATTGAAGATGCCGCCGACCGCGCCGTTGTTGGTGAAGCTGAGCTTGCCATTCATGAAGTCGGCGTCGGAAATGGCCAAGGTGGAAGCCACCAGCCCCGCCGTATTGACCTGGCCGCCCGCGCCGATGACGATGCCGGCGGGATTGACCAGCATGACCTGGCCGTTGGCGGTCAGACGTCCGAAAATTTCGCTGGGCGCCTGGCCGATGACGCGGTTGAGCGCCACCGCTGAAGCCGATGGTTGCTGGAAATGCACGCTCGCGGCGCCGCCGATACTGAAGCTGTCCCAGTTGGCGATCATGCGTTGCTGGTGCTGATTCACCGTCATGGCATTGCCGCTGACGCCGATGTTGCCCGCGGCCAGGCCGCCGACGATCTGGCCGCCGGTGGGAAGCGCTTCGGGCGGCGGCGCCGCGAACGCGATCGAGCCCGCCAGGCTCAGCATGAGGGCGGACAGGCCGCTCGATTTTTTGGTCGAGCTCGGTTTGCCGCGGCTAGCCACGTGCTCGTCGACGACCACGAAATCCCGACGCGACATGCTCCATATAATGCGATAGGTCTTATTCATTGTGCCTGCTCCCTAGAATGCAATAGCGGCTTGCAGCCAGACGCGCGAACGATCCTTGCGGTTGTCCGCATCGAGTCCGGCGGCGCTGCGGCCGGGGTTGTCGCCAAGCTTCCCGGCCCAGCCGACGCGCACCACATAGCGATCGGCTTGAGTGAGATTCATGCCCACGCCCCGGCCCGACAGCGAATAACTGTTGCGGCTGGTCGCGGTGGCCAGGGGAATGCCCTTGGGATCGCTGTGCAGCTTGATGTGTCCTGTATCGACGAACGCGGTCAACTGCAGCTTGCCCCAGCGCGTCGTGCCGGGAAGGTCATAGCGCAATTCGAGGTTGGCCAGCCAGCCCGAGTCGCCCATGGCTTCGACGCCGGAATAGGCGCGCACGCCGTTAGGGCCGCCGAGGATGAATTTTTCGGAAGAATCCAGATTGTCGCGCGTCGCCTGCCCGGAGAAGGCGGTCAGCAGCGCGAAGCTGCCGGATAAACGTTGCAGGCGGCTCATCCCATAGCCAAGCTTGTTGAAGCCGCCCTGCATCTGATAGCCCATGCTGTCGGCCGCGGCATCGCCGGCATTGCGCGACAGGTCCACGCGCCCTTTCGTCCAATTGAGGTGGGCGGAGGTCATGCCGCCGCCGCCGAGCTTATCGAGCATGTCGCCCGATACGGCGACATTCCAGTTATCGATGCGCTTGTCGCGCAGGTTGCCCGCCCCGGAATCGTCGCTGAGCGACCTGGCGGTATAGCCCACCGTGCTGTAGAGGTTGTGGGCGCGGGTGCGGATCCATGGGTAGGAAAGCAGAACGCCGAGCGTATTGGATCTGCCCTCTAGCTCGGCGGCGCGCCCCGTGCCCTCGATCACCTTGTAGCGCAAGGCCGAGGCCGCGGCTTGCGCCCTGACTCCATCGCTGCCCAGCGGCAGGCTGTACGCCACGGCGACTAGGTCGAGCCCCTGGGCGTGGGTGCCGGACAAGCTGAGCTGGTCGCCGATGCCAAGCGCATCGTTCAATCGTGCTGTTGCGTTGGCTTGCTTGCGGCCGATGTCGGCGGAGCCGTAATTATCGAGCGATGCGGTGCCGCTCAACAGCGGCCCTTCCGATGCCGTGATGGCCACGCGCGCGCTGTTGGGCCGGCTGCCCGGTTCCAGACTGGCGCGCGCCGAAACGCCCGGCATATCATTCATCAACAGCAGGACGCGTTCCAGTTCATCCTCGCGCGCCACGGCGCCGGGCTTGAGATGGCGCGCGGCCATGGCTTCGAGACGCGTAAAATCGATGCGCGGCGATTGATTGCGATCGGCTTCGATGGCGTACGGCTTGCCTTGATCCGGGTAGCCGTCGTACGTGCCTTCAAGCAGGCCGATTTCCAGCACGCCGTCGGTAAGCTCCTGCTTGGGCAGATAGGCGCGCGACAGCAGCCAGCCATGGCTTCGCAAGAGATCGGTGACCCGCGCGACAAGCTGTTCGATCTCGGCGAAGTCGAGTCCCTGATTAATGGCGGCAGCCACGACGCCTTGCAATTCGGATTCCGGCGCCAGATGCGTCGCGCCGGAAAAGCGTACCTGATTGATCATCACCTTGATGCCAGGCGCTTTCTTGACGATCGGGCGCGCCGGCGGCGGCTCGGCTTCCGGCAACCGGTCCGGAAGGCGCTTGTCCTTGCTTTGCAGCTGGTTTTGCAGGGATCCCGCATCCGGAACCGATTGCGCGAAAACGGAGGAGACCGCAAGGGCCATCATTCCAATGACTGGGACAAAGGGCAAGGAAGGCATAGGAATGTTGTTTTATTAAGGTTGAAGTTCGGTCGGCACCTGGTTCGCGCTGAATGCAAAGGGATATCTTTTGTCGCACGCACGCGAGGCGTGAATCGGCAAGCATCGCGATGCGCGGCTTGAGAGCAAATGATTTCCTCAGCCATCATGTGCCGTGCGGCCCCGTCATTGAGAGCGCCATGCGGTTATTAAAAATACCCGCCTAAACATTAGATTCAAATCAGCTTTGGTCCAATTGCTATTAGTTCCGCTAATTTTTTATTTAGGACTTATGCAAATGCGGTCCTGATGGATACCTGGGCGCATGGCAAGGTCATCAAGATCAAGGGTTTCCCCAAAGACTACAAAGTGAAACCGTTGCGGGTCGCGGTGTCCACCCACCGCACGGATTGGGTCGTCACCAACGAACAGGCTGTAAGAACGGATGAGGAATCCGACGATCGAACCGTCCATGAACGAGACGGAAGAACATTCGATCAGCAGATGCTGGAAGCGATTCGGATGATGGCGGTGGAGCGGGTGCGCGAAGGCGAACATGCGGCGGATGTGATTGCATCATACGGATGCAATTGGACGACGATTTACAGACGGCTCAATGCCGCTGGCTATCGTGCTGTTGAAGTAGATGATGCACTGGCGCTGGCGCCCGGTTCTCGGTGGCGGGGTCATCCGCGCAGGGCGCGCGCCGGGTCATGCAATTCAGAAAAAGCGGGGGTCGTAGATCCACTTCCTGACCGTGGTCGCGGTGATCTTCGCGGCCTGCGGATGCAAAGGATTGATCAGGGCATTGTGTTCGTCGGGCACGATCACCGAAGGCACGAGCAGTAGCGGAGAACGGTTGCTCGCTACCCATCGGTCGCCGGTTCTGCGGCTCGTCATGCCGGAAGGAATCGCATCCCACCCGCCGGGCAGCGGGTCGAGAATTTCCCGTTGCGCCCAGACCTGGTCGGGCACGTCGATGCGCACCAGGTATCTGTTGAACGGCAGGGAGCCGGTGCGCAGGTAGCCCAGCGTTTCCAGCGTCGCGAGGGCGATGCTGGAGGCGCAGTACATCATGGGGGTGCCGATGCTGTTCCAGCGTCCGCCGGAAATCTTGGCTCCCGTGCCGCTCATGTCGTTGGCCGCATGGGCGGGCGCTTCGACGGCGATGCGCCAGACGGCGACGGTCAAGCGTAGGACCCGCTTTGCGACATGGCGAGCAGGCTGGCGACCAGCTTTTGTCCTTCCACCGTATCCATGTAAGAAGCCGGGGTTTTTCCGCCCAACGCGGGAATCGGCTCGCGCAGCCAGTTCGAGACCCATCTCGCCGCATCGAATCCGGTCGGATCGCCGGACTCCCTGACCATCGTTTCCACCTGCCCGATCAGGGTTTCCACGCCGAGCACCCGCTCGGTCTCGTCCTGGGACAGTTTCTGATGGTTGCGCGCCTTGCGGTTGACCGTGGCGCGTGACAGGCGCAGCGTGTCGATCAGCGAATCCTTGGAAATATTCATGCGCTCGGCCAGCTCGCCCACGCGCTCCGCTTCGAATCCTTTTTTGATGACATCGATGCGCTCGTTGGGTGCCGCGAGATAAAAACGTTCGAAGGCGAAGTCGGTGCGCACCGCTTGCTTCGCCGCCGGCCTGCCCATGTATTCCGGCCGGCCGGTCCTGGGTGCGCGGCCCTTGGGTGCAGCGCTTTTCCTGCTTGCGGATTTCGATGCGATCGCCATTGTCAGCTCCTTTGAGTCATCAGTATAGATCATTTGATCCAAAATGTCAGAATACAGGTTTCGTTCCGCGACATCATCTACGCTGAAGGACACCATCCCGTGCCGGCGTGTTTGTTTGTATCGCCGTATTTCCCAATGTACCCGGGGTAATCGACGGGGTAATCGTTTGTAATAGTTTCAACAGTGCCCTTGCCGGTCGATATATTGTCTCCATGTCTGCGCTTTTCCGCGCCGGCGCTGGCCGAACCATTGGCCACGTACTTGATCTACCTTGGATTTTTAATCGAAACATGAGAGCACCAGCAACGTTTGCAAAAAGAAACCGTCGAATCAGGCGCAGGCGGCAACGGGCCGGTACCGCAAACATTTCCACGGAAAGTTGATGGACACACGCACCGAAGAGCCGCGCACGGCGTCGCCGAACGAATCCACCAGAAAACCTCGCCGCCGCAATTCCCTGCTCGGCAGTATCGTTGCCCTGCTCGCGCTCGCAGGCCTGGCATGGCTCGCGTGGCATCTGACCCACCAGCAACCCGATCCGGCGACGACGCGTGCGGGCGGCAGAGGCGGCGCGGCCGCGACCACCGTCGGCGTCGCCACCGCCGAGCGCGCCGACATTCCGATCATTCTCGAAGCGCTCGGCACCGTGACCGCGCCGGCCACCGTCACCGTGCGTCCGCAGGTCGGCGGCGTGCTGGAAAAGGTACTGTTCAAGGAAGGACAGATGGTGAAGGCGGGAGACCTGCTGGCGACCATCGATGCGCGCCAGTTCGAGATGGCGCTGATGCAGGCAACCGGCCAGCGGCAGCGCGACGAAGCCCAGCTCGACAATGCGCGCCTCATTCTCAAGCGTAACCAGACCCTGCTCGCGCAGGATTCGATCGCGCGCCAGGAAGTCGATACCCAGGCGGCGCTGGTCAAGCAGCTCGAAGGCACGGTGGTGGCCGACCGCGCCGCCGAAGGAAGCGCGCGGCTGAATCTCGGCTATACCCGCATCGTCGCTCCCATCAGCGGGCAGGTCGGCCTGCGCACCGTCGACGCCGGCAATGTGGTGGGCGCGAACGATGCGAACGGCATCGCCCTCATCACTCAGGTGTCGCCCATCGACGTGCAGTTTTCCGTGCCTCAGGATCTGGTCCCGGCGCTGCGCGCGCGCATCGTCGAAGGCGCATCGCTGCCGGTGACCGCGCTCGACCGCACGCGCGCGACCACGCTCGACAGCGGGCGCTTCCTGGCACTGGACAACCAGGTCGACACGCAGACCGGCACGGTGAAAGCCAAGGCCCGCTTCGACAATCCGAAGCTGGCGCTGTTCCCGAGCCAGTTCGTCAACGTCCGCCTGTTGATGAACACCATACAGGGCGCGGTCGTGGTGCCGGTGGCGGCGCTGCGCCATGCCAGCACAGGCGACTATGTGTATGTGGTCAATGCCGCCGAGCGCACCGTGGCGCAGCGTCCGGTCAAGCGCGGGCAGGCCACCGTCGACAAGGTGGAAATCGTGTCGGGGCTGAGCGCCGGCGAACAGGTCGTCACCGAGGGCGCCGACCGGCTCAAGGACGGCGCGCGGGTGACGCTGCCAGGCGAAAATCCGGCACCGGCCGGGCGGCGCCAAGGCGAGCGCCAGCGCCGGCCCCCACAGGGCGCGGCCAAATGAACACGGGCAAGCGCACATGAGTCCTTCGCATCCGTTCATCATGCGGCCGGTGGCGACCGGGCTGCTCATGCTGGCGATCGTGCTCGCCGGCCTGGTCGGATTTCGCTACCTGCCTCTGTCGGCGCTGCCGCAGGTCGACTTTCCTACCATACAGGTGCAGACGCTCTATCCCGGGGCCAGCCCGGAAGTGATGAGCCAGACGGTCACCGCGCCGCTGGAGCGGCAGTTCGGCCAGATGTCCGGCCTGCAGCGCATGAGTTCCACCAGCGCTTCGGGCGTCTCCATCGTCACGCTGCAATTCGGCCTCGGCCAGACGCTCGATGTCGCCGAGCAGGAAGTGCAGGCGGCGATCAATGCCGGCGGTTCCCTGCTGCCGGCCGACCTGCCCGCGCCGCCGGTATATGCCAAGGTGAACCCCGCCGACGCGCCGGTGCTGACCCTGGCCATCACCTCCGACACGCTGCCGCTGACCGAGGTGCAGAACCTTGTCAACACCCGGCTGGCGCTGAAAATCAGCCAGGTGTCGGGCGTAGGCCTGGTGACCCTGAGCGGCGGGCAGCGGCCGGCGATGCGCATCCAGGCCGACACCCAGGCGCTGGCGGCGAACGGGCTCGGCCTCGACAGCCTTCGCACCGCCATCACCGCCGCCAACGCCAATAGCGCCAAGGGCAATTTCGACGGCCCTACCCGGTCCTACACGATCAACTCGAACGACCAGCTGCTGACGGTGGACGACTACAGGAACCTGATCGTCGCCTATCGCAACGGCGCGCCGGTGCGGCTGTCGAACGTGGCGCAGGTGGTGTCCAGCGCCGAAAACGTCCGGCTCGGCGCGTGGGCCGGATTGACGCCGGCCATCATCCTGAACGTGCAGCGCCAGCCCGGCGCCAACGTGATCGCGACGGTCGATGCGATCAAGGCGCGCCTGCCCGAACTGCAGGAAGGCTTGCCGACGGCGCTGCGGGTCGATGTGCTGAGCGACCGCACCACCGGCATCCGCGCCTCGGTCCGGCATGTGGAGATCGAACTGCTGCTGGCCGTGATGCTGGTGGTGCTGGTGATCTTCGCTTTCCTGCACAGCCTGCGCGCGACAGTCATCGCCAGCCTCGCCGTGCCGATTTCGCTGATCGGCGCCTGCGGCGTGATGTACCTGTGCGGCTACAGCCTCAACAACCTGAGCCTGATGGCATTGACCATCGCGACCGGCTTCGTGGTCGACGATGCGATCGTCATGATCGAGAACATTCAGCGCCACATCGAAGACGGCGAGCCGCCGATGACGGCCGCGCTGAAAGGCGCGGCGGAGATCGGCTTCACCATCATTTCGCTGACGGTGTCGCTGGTCGCGGTGCTGATCCCGCTGCTGTTCATGGGTGACGTGGTCGGACGGCTGTTCCGCGAATTCGCGGTTACCCTCGCCATCACCATCCTGATCTCCGCCGTGGTGTCGCTGACCCTGGTGCCGATGATGTCGGCACGCTGGCTCAAGAGCGCGGGCGAGGAAAAGCCGGGGCCGGCGGCGCGCAGGCTGCAGGCGTTCAACGATGCCGTGATCAGGCGCTACGATCGGGCGCTCGACCGGGTGCTGGAACGCCAGGGCGCGACATTGATCGTCGCGCTGCTGACCCTGCTGCTGACGGCGGCGCTTTATCTGCTGATCCCGAAGGGCCTGTTTCCGACGCAGGATACCGGCCAGCTGCAGGCCCGCATCGAGGCCGCGCAGTCGGTGTCGTATGAACGCATGGCGCAGTTGCAGCAGCAGGCGGCGAAAGCGATCCTCGAGGACCCCGACGTCGCGACGCTGAGTTCGCTGGTCGGCGTCGACGCCGCCAGCAACACCATGCTGCATACCGGCAGCATGCTGATCAATCTGAAGCGGGAGCGTTCGGGCACGCAGCAGGAGACCATGGACCGCCTGCGCGAAAGAGTGGCCCAGGTGGCCGGCGTCACCATCTATCTGCAGCCGACCCAGGACCTGACCATCGATGCGCAGAGCGGCCCGACGCAATACCGCGTATCGCTCGAAGGCGCGGACAGCGCCGCCGTGACGCAATGGGCCACGCGGCTGGCGCAGCACATGCAGAACGTGTCGCAGCTGCGCAATGTGGCGTCGGACGCGGCGGCCACCGGCCCCGCCGCCTTCATCCGGATCGACCGCGACACGGCGGCGCGCCTGTCGATCAGCGCCGCAGCGATCGACGATGCCTTGTACAGCGCATTCGGCCAGCGCATCGTCTCCACCATCTTCACCGAGACCAGCCAGTACCGCGTGATCCTCGAAGCACGGCCGGATCTGCTGACCACGCCCGAGTCGCTCGGCCTGCTGCCGCTGCGCACCGGTTCCGGCGCGGCGACGCCGCTGTCGGCCATCGCCACCGTCACGGAGCGGCCGGCGCCGCTGCAGATCACGCGCGTGGCGCAATATCCGGCCGCCACGCTGGGCTTCGACACCGCGCCCGGCGTGTCGCTCGGCAAGGCGGTCGATGCGATCCGCGAGGCCGCGCAGGAGATCGGCCTGCCGTCCACCGTCACCATGACCTTCCTCGGCGCGGCCGGCGCCTACGAGGCTTCGCTGTCGAATCAGCTTTGGCTGATCCTGGCGGCAGTGGTATGCGTCTACATCGTGCTCGGCGTGCTGTATGAAAGCTACATCCATCCGCTGACCATCCTGTCGACCCTGCCCTCGGCGGGCGTCGGCGCCCTGCTCGCCTTATGGCTCTCCGGACAGGGTCTCGGCGTGATCGGCATCATCGGCATCATCCTGCTGATCGGCATCGTCAAGAAGAACGCGATCATGATGATCGATTTCGCCATCGACGCCGAGCGCAACCAGGGCAAATCGCCGCTCGATGCGATCCGCCAGGCGGCGCTGTTGCGCTTCCGCCCGATCCTGATGACCACGCTGGCGGCGCTGTTCGCGGCGGTGCCGCTGATGTTCGGCTGGGGGGAAGGCGCGGAACTGCGCAGACCGCTCGGCCTGGCGATCTTCGGCGGACTGATCGTAAGTCAGATACTGACGCTGTTCACCACGCCGGTGATCTATCTCGCGTTCGACCGGCTCGGACGCCGCCGGCCGCATCCGCAACCCCGGCTGCAGGACGAAGGCGCCTCGTGAACTTGTCCGCGCCCTTCGTCCGCAGGCCGGTGGCGACGGTGCTGCTCACCATCGGCATCGCGCTGGCCGGCATCGCCGCCTTCTTCGTGCTGCCGGTGTCGCCCTTGCCGCAGGTCGACTATCCGACGATTTCGGTGAGCGCCTCGCTGCCCGGCGCGAGCCCGGAGACCATGGCGACCAGCGTCGCCACGCCGCTCGAACGGCGGCTCGGCGTGATCGCCGGCGTCAACGAAATGACGTCGTCGAGCGGCAACGGGACGGCCCGCGTCAGCCTGCAGTTCGACTTGAACCGCAAGATCGATGCGGCGGCACGCGAGGTGCAGGCCGCCATCAATGCATCGC
>JAQGLQ010000373.1 GCA_028292785.1 Noviherbaspirillum sp.
CAGCCGGCCGCCGCTGTCGTCGGACGGCTGCGTGGTCTTGACCAATCCTGATCTGCACAAGCTCAGCGCGTCAGTGGAGGTCGGCAAAACACCTATCGTCATCAGCGAGAATATCGAGTTCGTAAGCAAGGCGACATGGAATAGCGAAAGAAACGTCGCCGCGAAGCTGGTCGACGACTGGCGCCGCGATGCGGAGAGCCTCAATGCGGCGGCGCTCATGGCAAATTATTCGCCGCGTTTCAGATCTGAACTCGGAGAAGATCTCGCGACCTGGTTTCCGAAACACCATCAGCTTTTCAGCAGCGTAAAAAAACTGGCGGTCAAGATGCGTGACGTCAGTTCTTTTTTTTATCCGGGACGAGACGACCTTATCGTCAATACGTTTACGCAAGACGCATTCGTCGGAGGCAGAAAGGCCTCGGTCCGCAAGCGTCAGTACTGGATAAAAGAAGGTGCGCAATGGAAGGTACTTTATGAAATCAATATCTGAGTTGCAGAGCTGCTGATTATCGCAATGCTCGGGCTTTACTTGTAAGCGAAACGGCTGTCATGAAGACGGCCGTTTTTTCAAGGTCTGGCGGCCACCGGTTAAAGACCGGAACGACTTGCAACTACGGTTACATGAGCACCGTCTCAATTCAAGTTGCGAGTGTCGAACGTGATGTGTGTCAAGGCGCATTGGCATCCGGCCACTACCATCACAATTTGGGACAAAACGCGAATTGCTCGTTCGACGGAACTTTGTGTCGCTGCAGGCGTCATTCATGACATGTCAACTTGATGACTAGTAACCGGGTGTTCCTGGGTCATCTTTGCAAATTGGAAATTGCGCCCGTGGCTTCGTGTCCAGCGATGCCAATCCGTGCCCTGACGTTTTCAACGATACGTGCCATTCTGCACGGGACGACTCGTAAAGGTAAGTGATTTGACGGCACCTACGACACCGCCTGTAAATCCTGATCCGGGTGCGCGAGCGCAGCCTTACGCCGTGCCGTCCAGTGCTGCCGGACCGGAAGTGCAACCACCTTCAGCATATGCCGCTGCATCCATGGCGTCCTCTTCCTCGCCCAATCTACATGCATCCGATACATTCAGCAGCGCCATCGGCCATGCTGATCACGAACAGTATGCGCGGCAGACAGCGTGGTACCAGCGGGCGGCTGCCTCGACAGGCAACAGGTTTTCGCGCGTCATGCTGATGGCAGGTGTTTTTGCGGTGGGTGCGGTCATGGGACTCGGCACGACATGGTGGATGAGCAAGGCGAGCAGCGCGCATCTGGCAGGGACGGCGATTCACAAACTTGAACCAGTACACCAGGGCAGGGGATCGGCGCGCCACGGCGGTACTGCCGGTTCGCCCCGAATAGGTGCTGCAGGAATCAATCCCGCGGAACTGCCATTTGATGGCAAGCCCACTGATGGGGTTCCGGCCGCAGCGCTTCCCCTCGCAGCCATCGCGGCGCAAGGCGACGAGCGCACTGGAGCGGGAATTCCAGCGCGTCCGGCTTCTGCCGGAACGCTACCGGCGGAGACCGCCGCGCCCGTCTTGCCTATGACTAAAAAGGATAATACCGCCGTCGCCAATGCCGTTGGTTCGAGCGGTGGCGACAATCCGATCGCACAGCCTGATACATCCAAGAAAAAGGCGGCAAGTGCTCCGTATCGGCCGCGTCCGCCAGCAACGGTCAAAGATCGCGATATGGGACGCAGCAATCAGCAAGCCGCCGAACTGAAAACGAAGAATGGAAGCGAGCAGAGGGCGGACGCGTCGTCTGCAAGGACGCGTTATTCGGAAAGGAAGACCTCGGGAAATGCGCCGCTCTATGCAGCCAGCGGAGGCAGCAAGCGCCTCGCGGTCGCACGTTGCGAAAGCGCCAGCAATATCTTCGCTCGTGAGCGGTGCAAATGGCAACTTTGCAACGGCAGCTGGGGCAAGAATGGTTGTCCGTCCTACGACTGATTCAAACATTCAGGCCCGAATTTTTTGACTCTACATTCCAGCATCGGCGGCTGGAGCAGAAAGCAAAAAGCCCAGTCTTGTGGACTGGGCTTTTCTTATTTCTGGTAGGCCGTGCGGGACTCGAACCTGCGACCAACGGATTAAAAGTCCGCTGCTCTACCAACTGAGCTAACGACCCGAAGACCAAGATTATATAGATTCCTGATGCAATCTGTCAAACAGATTAGTAGGCCGTCAATGAAACACTGTCATCAATGTGCCGGCACTCGCATGCGCGAATGCACCTGACTGGGAAGGCGAATACAGCATGTCGCAACCGCGTCTCATGATGACGGTTTTCATCTCCTTGGCGCGAAGTCCCGCTCGGTCGGCAGGATCAATCGCGATGCAGCCTGTTTATTTCAATGCGACCAGACGTTCTTTCGCGGTCTGCGAAGCAGGTGCATCGGGGTACTGCGCAACCAGGGTTTCAAGCGTTTTTTTCGCCGCGACCCGATCCTTCAGTTCCATCTGGCAGCTGGCAATATTCAACAACGCATCCGCAGCCTTCGGGCTGTCCGCGTATTTCTGAACGACCACCTGTTGCGCAGCGATCGCATTGCGGTAGTCGCGCAGTGCGTAATAGGTATTGCCCAGCCAGTACTGCGCGGACGGCGACAGGCCCGACTGCGGGTAGCGCCGCAGAAAATCGGCGAACGACTCGCTGGCATTTTTGTAATCAGCCGCCCGGAAGAAGGCCAGCGCCGCATCATAGGATCGCTGCTCGCCCTGTTCGACGCTGACTTCCTTGCCGTCGATCGTGACGGTTTGCGGTTCCAGCTTCCGAATCCGATTATCCAGATCGACGTAGAAATCCTTCTGGCGACGCTGCGTATTCGACAGTTCGTTGGTCAGCACCTCGATTTGGCCGCGGAGCTTGGCGATCTCTTGGCGCAACTGCTCGTTCTGGTTATGAAGGTCGAGATTGTTGGATTTGTCCGCCTTTGCATTGACTTCGCTCTGCATGTTGGCGAGCCTCGCCCGGAGGTCGAGAATTGCCTTGCGCGCTTCGTCATCTTCGAAGAGTGCGGCGTTGGCATGCAGGGGAATCCATGAACAGGCAGCCAGAAGTGCTGCCGCGATCGACGATCGGATGTGTTTGTTCATGGTCATCAATAGACGATGTCTGAACGCCGGTTCTCGGCGAACGCGGCTTCATCGCTGCCCAGCGCTTTCGGCTTTTCCTCGCCGAGCGAAACAGCTTCCATCTGGGATTCCGGCACGCCCAGCAGCGACAGCGATCTGCGTACGGCTTCGGCGCGCTTCTGTCCGAGGGCGAGATTATATTCCCGCCCGCCGCGCTCGTCGGTGTTGCCCTGGATGATGATCTTGCGGCCACGATTGGTGGCGAGATATCTTGCATGCGCTTCGAGGACCGGCTTGAATTCATCCTTGACGATAAAGCTGTCGTAATCGAAGTAGATGCTGCGCTTGGCGAGGATGCCCTTTGGATCGTTCAGCGGATCGGACGATTGCGCGGAAACCGGGGCAATCGTGCGCGTATCCGAAGTGGCGCCGGTCGCGCCAGCGACCGGGACGCCGCTGCGTTCTTCGACTTTGGCCTTGTCATCGAGCTTGACCGAAGATGCGCAAGCGGTGAGCAACACAGCGCTTGCGAGGACGATGGATAAATTGGTGATAGGACGCATTGGAATTCTCCTTATGAGGGCGCTAAGTCATTAAAACAGCATTATTTCATGAACGGACCCCAGGTCGGCTCGCGAATGTCGCCGGCCTGGGTGGTCAGGCGATGCTTCACGCGTCCGTCGACCGACACGACTGCGAGCGATCCTCGCCGGCCCGAATCGGTTGCATACATGATGTATTTGCCATTCGGGGAAAAGCTGGGCGACTCATCCTTGGCGGTGTCGGACAGGCGCTGCTCCTGGCCATTCGCCAGGTCCAGCGCATAAAGCTGGAAGCGGCCATCGCGACGTGAAATGTAGGCTAGCGTCTTGCCATCCGGGGAAACCCGCGGGCTGATGTTGTAGCTGCCATTGAACGTGACGCGCTGCGGCTCGCCGCCGGCCGCGCTCATCTTGTAAATTTGCGGGCCGCCGCTGCGGTCGCTGGTGAAATAGATGGACTGTCCATCAGCCGAGAACTGCGGTTCGGTATCAATGCCGTTGGTGTTGGTGAGACGGCGCAGACCGCTGCCGTCGGCATTCACGATGTAGGCCTGGGTGAGGCCGTCGCGCGAGAGGGCAAGCGCGAGTTTCGAACCGTCGGGCGACCATGACGGAGCGGAATTGCTGCCTTTGTAATTGGCGATGACGGTGCGCTGGCGGTTGACGAGATTCTGCACATAGACGATCGGCTTTTTCTGCTCGAACGAAACATAAGCGACCTTCGTGCCGTCCGGTGACCAGGCCGGCGAGATGATCGGTTCGTTCGAGCGCAGCGCAATCTGCGTGCCCTCGCCGTCGGCATCGGCGACTTCGAGCCGATACTCGTTGCCGATCTTGGTAACGTAAGCAATACGTGTGGAGAACGCACCGCGCACGCCAATCAGCTTTTCATAGATGTCATCCGCGATCCTGTGCGCGGACACGCGCAGGCGGTCCGGCCCGGCCGCCTGACTGAAGCCCGACAGCTGCGCCGACTTCAGCGTATCCAGCAGTCGGTAGCGGACATCGAAGCGGCCGTCGGCCAGACGCTGCACGCTGCCGACCACCAGCGCATCCGCGCCGCGCGATTGCCACTCGGTGAAATTGACCGGCGTGGTTTCCGTCATGACGTTGCCGGTATCGATGATCTTGAAGTAGCCGCTGCGCTCGAGGTCGGCCTTGATGATCCCGCTGATCTGCTGCGGCGAAAGGGATTCGTCGCCGAAAGCCGCGATCGCGATAGGAATCTGGTTTGCGCCGACACCCGACGTTTCGACTCTCAGCTGCGCATGGGCGAATGTGCCGATGCATAGGCAAAGCGCTACAAGTCCTCGAAGAAAAAAGGTTTTGATCATGGTAGGTTACTGGTCCTTGGGTCTGTGAATGCCGATAAAACTGGATGGTACAGCACCTGATTTATCCTTTGGAAAGGGCTGTGATTTCTCGATGGCTCTTCTGACGGCTTCATCGAAGCCCGGCACCCCGGAAGATTTTGTCTTGCGCATACCGGCTACCGAACCGTCCGGCAGCAGATCAACGACATATTCGACGGCGGGATTCCCGGACAGCTCATCGGCGCCGTTGTAATTGATGTTCGACTTGATCTTCGCGCCGACGCGTTGCGCGTAGCTGGCGTCGCCGCGGCTGCCCTGGGACCGGGCCGCATCTCCCGATCCGCCCGTGCCTGTCACGCCGCCGGTGATGCGGCGCATTTCTTCATCGCGGACCTTGGCCAGGGCCTGTGTCTCGGCTTCGTCCTGGAGCCGTTTCTTTTCAGCCGCGGCTTTTTTCGCTGCCTCTTCCTTTTTCTTGGCCAGTTTTTCTTCTTCCGCCTTCTTCTGCCGCGCCAGACGTTCTTCTTCGATTTTCTTCAGCTTGGCCTGCCGTTCTTCCTCGGCCTTCTGCTTCTGCTTTGCGAGGCGTTCCTCTTCCAGCCGCTCTTGCCGTTTCGCCTCTTCGCGCGCCTTGCGCTTTTTCTCCTGTTCGAGCGCGATGTCCGGTTGCTTCTCCGGCTGCTTGACCACCGGTGGTTGGGGTCGGGCGACTGGCGGCGGTGGAACTTCCCGCTGCGGCGTCTCCTTGACGACGGGTTTCGGTTCCGGTTCGGGTTCAGGCGGCCGCGGCGCCGCTTCGCGCACTTGCGGGCTCCAGACTTCCGCCTCGATGGTTGCGGGAGTTTCGTTCTGCCAGCGTATGCCGATCCAGAAAAAGACGAGCAGCGCGATATGCACCAGAGCGGCCAGCGTGATCGCGCGCCAGCGCCCTGGTTCTTTCGGTACGGTGTAGGGAGTTGCGTCTGTCATAAAGCGCTATTGTTTGGTCGCCAGCCCTACGCGGTTTATCCCGAGTTTCTTGGCCTCGGACAGCACCTGGATCACTTCATCGTACTTGATGTCCTTGTCCGCGGAGATCATCACCGGCAGGTCGCGCGCGTCGTGCAGAGCGCGCAATTTCTGGATCAAGGCGGCGCGGTTTGCCGCTTTCTCCGGCTGCGCGCCGCCGCTTTTCTGACCGTTGACGCCGATCGTCGCGGTGGTGTCCGGCTTCAGGACGATCTGAATGTATTCGGTCGGCGGCAGCGCCGACTTGGCTGCGTTGGGCAGGTTGATCACACCGGGATTGGTGAGCGGCGCGGCCACCATGAAAATCACCAGCAGCACCAGCATGACGTCGATGTACGGCACGACGTTGATCTCGGATTTGAATTTGCGCGAGCGCCCGCCGCGCATGGAGCCTTGATTCGCCATCAGCGTACCTGCCGTTGCAGTATGTTGGAAAACTCTTCGATGAAGCTTTCGAAACGGATCGCAAGCCGGTCGATATCATGCGAATAACGGTTATACGCAACCACTGCCGGAATCGCGGCGAACAGACCGATGGCGGTCGCCACCAGCGCTTCGGCGATGCCGGGGGCGACGGATGCGAGCGTGGCCTGCTGCACGTTCGCCAGTCCGCGGAACGCGTTCATGATGCCCCATACCGTGCCGAACAGGCCGACATATGGTGAAACCGAACCCACGGAAGCAAGGAAAGCCAGATGCGATTCGAGCGCATCCATCTCGCGCTGATAAGCCGCCCGCATTGCGCGGCGGGCGCCGTCCACCATGCTGGTGGGATCGGCGTTACGGTTCGCGAGCGACAACTTGATCTTGTTGAATTCACTCATTCCCGACTCGAAGATGCGTTCCAGCGCACCGCTGGAATTTGCGCTCTTGCGGCGATTGGAAGTGGCGTCCTCATACAGTGCATTGAGGTTGCCCCCCGACCAGAATGCGCGTTCGAAATCCTCGGTCTGGCTTTGCGCGCTTCTGATCGCAAAAAACTTGCGGAAGATATAGGTCCAGCTCATGATCGACACGAGCAATAGCAGTGCCATGACGAGCTGCACGAGCAGGGAAGCATTGCTGATCAGCGAAATGAAGGAAAGGTCTTGTGTAACGGTCATTGGTCGACTTAAGGTGATAGACGAATTGTTGTGCACGCGCGGGGTCGCCGATTTTCGTCAGTACGATCGAGCCTGCATGGAGAAGCTACCCGGGATGTTTTATTTTCGCTAATACGACTTCCGGGATGGGACTGGGACGAAACGTCTCAACGTCGACGCATCCGACCTTGATTCGTCCGCTGCTGAGCAATTGCATCGATGCTCCGGCGCCGTCTCGGCTTACGCGCCACGCCTGCTGCACGAATTGTACCGAAGCTTTGCCCAGCTTTTCGACTACGACGGACACTTTCAGTTCATCATCGAGCTTTGCAGGCGCATGATAGTCCACCGTGGTGCTTCTGACGATGAACATGATCCGGTGCGACTCGCTCAGCGCCTGCTGGCTTACTCCTGCCGTACGCAGCCATTCGGTGCGCGCGCGTTCGAAAAATTTCAGATAGTTTGCATAAAACACCACGCCGCCGGTATCGGTATCTTCGTAATACACGCGAAGGTTCCAGCTGAAATCCGACGACGTCTTGGGTTCTGTGTGCTGTCCGTGACTTGGAGGTAGTGTCATTCAATAAACAGATCTGGTTGCTATGTGGTTCGCTTGACCGCGAACGCTGAAAATCCCTGGCAGGTCGGCATCATCTCGATGTAATTGATGTTCACGTGGGGCGGAAGGGTCGCGATCCAGTACGCGGTTTCCGCTATGTCATGCGCGGCAAGAGGCACAGTGCCTTCATACACCTTGGCGGCCGCCGCATCGTCCTTGAGCCGGACATTGGAAAATTCCGTGCCGCCGCACAGTCCCGGTGCGATGTTGGTCGCCCGCACTCCTGTGCCCACCAGATCGGCGCGCAGGTTCAGGGTGAACTGGTCGACGAAGGCCTTGGTCGCGCCATAGACATTCCCGCCAGGGTATGGATAGGCGCCGGCAACCGAACCGAGATTGATGATGGTACCGCTGCCGCGGGCAACCATTGCCGGCAGCAGGCGGTGCGTCATCGTCACCAATCCTTTGCAGTTCGTGTCGATCATCGTCTCCCACTCTTCGAGCGACGCCTTGTACGCCGGCTCGATGCCGAGGGCGAGGCCGGCGTTATTGATGAGGACATCGATTTCGCGCCAGTCGGCGGGCAGGGTGGCAAGGGCATGGTCGATCGACGTCTTGCTGCGCACATCCATTTCAAGCGCCAGCAGCGCAGGGCCGAGTTCCGCAGCAAGCGCATCCAGCCTATCCTTGCGTCTTCCGGTAGCGATTACCTTGTGACCGTGGTTCGCAAATTTGCGCGCCATTTGGGCGCCGAATCCCGAGGTGGCTCCTGTAATCAGAACGATCATGACAATTCCCTCTTTAAGTTGCGCGCAACTCAAAATTGTAGCTGAATGCGGAGATCGTGCTTTTCGCCATCAATTCTGCCGGAATACGAGCCATGCGTATTTTGGACGAGCCTTGCTGAAATAGCCCGCGTATCTTACAATTTACTACCATTTCATCTCACGTAACTGGCGAAAAGCCGGAGCCTTCGGTTCCGGCGACAAGGTGGGTACCCACCGGGGAACGTGAGATTTCTTAGCCGTTCGCCTGGGCAGCCACAAATGGAACGCACGACTGAGGCTGCCTGTCATTCTTCCGTGGCCCTCATTCGATTTCAGCTTCCGGCAAAAAGCCATCTGCGTTCGTGCGGTATCGTGACGTCCGCCCACGTGCGTGGGCCGCAGGCAAACCGGTTTCGCATATTTCATCGATTGGAGTTTTTTATGTTCGCAAAAGACCACACCATCGCCAAAGTCGACCCCGAACTTTGGTCTGCCATCCAGCTCGAAAACCAGCGCCAGCAGGACCATATCGAACTGATCGCATCCGAGAACTATACGTCGCCCGCAGTCATGGAAGCGCAGGGCTCCCAGTTGACAAACAAATATGCGGAGGGGTATCCGGGCAAGCGATATTATGGCGGCTGCGAATTTGTCGACGTCGCGGAAACCCTGGCGATCAACCGGCTCAAGGAACTGTTCGGCGCCGAGGCCGCGAACGTACAGCCGAATTCCGGCTCCCAGGCAAACCAGGGCGTATTCTTCGCGATGCTCAAGCCGGGCGATACGATCATGGGCATGTCACTAGCGGAAGGCGGCCATCTTACGCACGGCATGGCGCTGAACATGTCGGGCAAATGGTTCAACGTCGTATCCTATGGTCTGAATGACAAGGAAGAAATCGACTACGATGCCATGGAGCGGCTAGCGCGCGAGCACAAGCCCAAGCTGATCGTCGCGGGCGCATCCGCCTATGCGTTGCGCATCGATTTCGAGCGCTTTGCCAAGGTGGCCAAGGAGATCGGCGCATACTTCATGGTCGATATGGCGCACTACGCGGGCCTTATTGCCGCAGGTGTCTATCCCAATCCGGTACCCTATGCAGACTTCGTGACTTCCACCACGCACAAATCCTTGCGCGGACCGCGCGGTGGCATCATCCTCATGAAGGCTGAATATGAAAAAGCCATCAACTCCGCGATCTTTCCGGGAATTCAGGGTGGTCCGCTGATGCATGTGATCGCAGGCAAAGCGGTTGCTTTCAAAGAGGCTCTGACTCCTGAATTCAAGGAATATCAGCAACAGGTCGTGAACAATGCGGATGCGCTGGCGAAGGCGTTGATCGCACGCGGCTTGCGCATCGTTTCAGGCCGCACCGAGTCGCATGTCATGCTGGTGGATTTGCGCGCCAAGAAAATCACGGGCAAGGAAGCCGAAGCCATTCTGGGCAGTGCGCATATTACCTGCAACAAGAACGCGATTCCG
>JAQGLQ010000378.1 GCA_028292785.1 Noviherbaspirillum sp.
AGCGCAGGACTCAGGATTCACGGGTTCTTCACTACGGCGCCTTCTTCATGTCCCGCCGCAATGCCTTCCTTCTCATATTTCAGGCTTACGCTCCCGCTTTCGGACGCGTCATGTCGCCGGGCCGAACCCAGCGGTCGAAATCCTCTTCATTGACGTAGCCGAGCATCAGCGCCGACTGCTTGAGCGTGTTGCCTTCCTTGTGCGCGTGCTTGGCGATGTGCGCGGCCTTGTCGTAGCCGATATGTGGCGCCAGCGCCGTCACCAGCATCAGTGATTTTTCCATCAGTTCCGCGATGCGTTCCTCGTTCGCCTCGATTCCTCGCGCGCAGTACTGGTCGAAGCCCAGCATGCCGTCCGCCAGCAGCCGCACGCTTTGCAGAAAATTATGGGCGATCAGGGGCTTGAAGACATTCAGTTCGAAGTTGCCCGATGCGCCGCCGATGTTGATGGCGACATCGTTACCGAACACCTGGCAGCTCAGCATCGTCAATGCCTCGCACTGTGTCGGGTTCACCTTGCCCGGCATGATGGAACTGCCGGGCTCGTTTTCGGGAATCGTGATTTCGCCAAGCCCGGAGCGCGGACCGGAAGCGAGCCAGCGTACATCGTTGGCGATCTTCATCAGCGCGGCGGCGAGCGTCTTGAGGACGCCGTGTGCGGCAACCATCGGATCGTGATTCGACAACGCCGCGAATTTATTGCGTGCGCTCTTGAACGGCAGTCCGGTGCCGCGCGCAAGTTCTGCGGCGATGCGCTCGGCGAACTCGGGGTGAGTATTGAGTCCGGTACCGACGGCGGTGCCGCCCGCGGCCAGTTCATGGAGCGGCGGCAGGCTGTGCGCGAGCTGCTGTTCGGCGAATTCCAGCTGTGCCGCGTAGCCCGAGAACTCTTGGCCGAGCGTGAGCGGCGTTGCGTCCTGCAGATGCGTGCGCCCTATCTTGACGATGTCCCGAAATTGATCGGATTTGGCGTCCATCGTTTCACGTAGCTGGCGCAGCGCGGTACGCAGCTTGTTGGCGATCGCCATGGCGGCCGCCACATGCATCGCCGTGGGAAAAATATCGTTGGATGACTGTCCGAGATTGACGTCATCGTTGGGATGGACAAGCCGCTCCTGTCCGCGTGAGCCGCCGAGGATTTCCGATGCCCGATTGGCCAGCACTTCATTCATGTTCATGTTGGTCTGGGTACCGGAGCCGGTCTGCCACACCGACAACCGGAATTCTTCCCGGTGGCGGCCGTCAATGACTTCGTCCGCTGCCTGGATGATGGCGTTCGCCTTCGCCGCATCGAGCAGATCGAGGTCACGGTTGACCGCGGCTGCGGCGCGTTTCACCATGGCCAGCGCAACGATGAGCTCTTCCGGCATCTGTTCGGTAGAAATATGGAAGTGCTCGAGAGAGCGCTGGGTTTGCGCGCCCCAAAGCCGGTCGTTCGGGACTTCGATGGGGCCCATCGTATCGCGCTCTGTTCTGCTGTTCATGGTTTCCTCACGGGTTAGAGCCTGTTCGGTATCTTTTTGATTTGACAGCATGCTTGTCGCGAGTTCATCTCGCGGGCGCCGGGGACAGCGGAACAACCGGGTTTTTCCGTGGAACAAGAAATGCGGCTAGGCGCGGGGTCAGGCCTTCTTTTCGTCGCGTTCCGGCAGCAGGCAGGCATTGACGATCTGCAGATCGTTGTCCTTGGCGAAATCGAGGACAAAGTGATACGCCAGCGGTTCGATCTCTCTCAGGTCTTCATTGACCACGACCGCCTTGACGCCGCCGATGATGGTCGGCCGGACGTAGGGCGAATACTGGAGATGCGCATGCGGACCGCCGGAACCTTCGGGACGGAAGCAGGACATGACGCCGCATAAGCGCTCGGCCCAGTCGCTGGGACGAAACTGCTTCCCGTCGCCGGTAATACCCTGGATGAAGAATTCACGAGCAGGTGATGGTGGTGTTTGCGCTTGGTCGGCCATGTATGCGGCGTACTTGAATAGCGGTTGCTGCCTGATTTGCCGGATGCCGACATGCGGTATAGCACCCGGTTTCAGAATTCTTACATATTCTATCTTATATAAGACTTGAACGAATAAGCCACTCGTTGCGAATTGTAAATCGGCTGCGGTCAGGTATCTTGCGCCCGCTCAGCCGAGCCAAACTGCAAACGACAATAGTAACAGCAACAGCATCCAGAGCAGCAGCGCGCGCCACACCAGCCCTACCGTGCTTTGCAGCGCGCGCGAGGTGGCTTCCTCGCCCGGCGGACTTTCGCTTTCACCCCCCATGGAATCGACGATAGACGCGTCAGCCGGAACGAAAGCGGCGGCAGCCTGCGCGGAAGCACCCAGCCGCAGCCCCATTGCTCCCCCGCCAGCGGAGAGGATCACGCCGACCGCTTCATCAGCCCATCGATGCGCGAAATTGCGCCATGCATAAATGGCATCCTCGAAATTGCCCACCACCGCGAAGGCGGTTGCCGTCAGCCGCGCCGGAATCCAGTCGATCCAGTAAAACGCGGTCGCCGCAAAACGCCCGAAGGCTTCGTTCTTCAGATGGTCGGGCTCGTTCCAGACCACCGCCAGCCTTTCGGCGACGCGATACAGCACCGCGCCAGCCGGTCCGAACGGCATGAGGAACCAGAAGAACACGCCGAACACATTGCGGTGCGTGGCGACCAGCGCTTCTTCGACTGTAATGCGCGCGACTTCGCTCGCGTCCATGCCGGTGGTGTCGCGTCTTGTCCATTCGGCAAGCAGGGCGCGTGCGGTCGTGTCGTCGCCGCCGTTGAGCGCGAGCTGGATCGAGGTGAAATAATGGCTATAGCGGCGGAACCCCAGCGTGAGATAGACCGCCAGGACATTCCAGGCCAGTGCGGCGAACGGGCTGAGACCGGCCAGCAACCAGTACACCAGGGCGACCGGCACGGTGACGATCAGTATCATGATGATCCATGCCATCCGGCCGTGGCTTTGCTGTCCCGCATTGAACGCGCCTTCCATGCGGGCAGCCAGCGAGTTGATCCCGGTATAGAGTGGATTGTCGGCGCGCAGCGGTTTTACCTGTTCGATCAGCAATGCGAAAAGTATGGATAGAAAAGTCATCGGGCTACTCTAGGAATCATGTAGGCCATACGATAACGCAGCGCAAGTCTGGAATCAAACCGTCGCGCCTTCGCATGGCGAATGGATACGGGAAGGCGATCGACTCAGGCACGCAGAAAATGAAACAGATTGCGCAACATCGCCGCTGTCGCGCCCCATATGAAAAAGCGGTCATAAGGCATTGCGTAGAATGTGCGCCGCCCCGCCTGGTCCGGCAGCTCCACGCTGCGGCGCTGATGATTCATGCCATCCATCAGGAATGCCAATGGCACTTCGAAAATTTCCTCTACCTCGAAGGGGTCGGCGCGCAGTTCGAACGGCGGCTGCACCAGGGCCACGACCGGCGTCACCCTGAAGCCGGTGCCGGTGAAATAATCGGGCAGCGTACCGAGCACATCGATATGGCGCCGATGGAGGCCGACCTCCTCTTCCGTCTCGCGCAATGCGGTCTCGATCGCGGATGCATCCGTCTTGTCGACGCGTCCGCCGGGCAGGCTCACCTGACCCGCATGGTCATGCAGATGCGCGGTGCGCTGCGTCAGCAACAGAGTAAGCCCATGAGCGCGCTGCACGATGGGCATCAGGACCGCGGCCGGGATCGGCGCCCCGGTCAAACGACGAACGCGCCGTTCATCGCCTGGTTCGTGCTCCCACTGCGGCGGATCGGCAAACCGCATCCTGAGCCATTCAGCGGACAGACGCTCCGGCGCCAGCGCGGCTTCGCCGGCAAGCGACTCGACGGGAACGGCTTGCGGGTCGATACTGGGTTTGGACAATGCTTTATTCCTGTTGTTGAAGCACTCGTGCGTCTTTGACGCACAGCGCCGATTCACATACCGCAGAACGCAAAAAGGGCACCTCAAAGGTGCCCTTGGCCGTGGCCGTACGCGTCAGCTTACACTGCTGCGGACGTTTGCGCGCTTACGCGGCGATTCGGCAGCTTTTCCTTGATACGCGCCGACTTGCCGGAACGCTCACGCAGGTAGTACAGCTTCGCACGGCGCACATCGCCGCGACGCTTGACCTCGATCGAAGCGATCAGCGGCGAATACAGCTGAAATGTACGCTCGACGCCTTCGCCGGACGAAATCTTGCGGACGATGAAGTTGGAGTTCAGGCCACGGTTGCGGCGCGAAATCACGACACCCTCGTAAGCCTGCGCGCGCTTGCGGGTGCCTTCGACCACGTTCACATTGACCACGACGGTATCGCCCGGTGCGAAGTCGGGGATATTCTTGCCCAGGCGGGCGATTTCTTCTTGCTCGAGTTGTTGGATCAAGTCCATTTTGTGGCTCCGTAAACCATCGTGCCGGCGCTACTGGTTTTTACAGTCATGTTGCCCGGCAGAGGATGGGGTTGTACACGCATGCGAAAAATTTCGCGTGCTCGTTACTGCAAACTACTTAAAAACTTTTCATCGGCGCGCGACAACAGGCCTGCTTCACGCGCCTGAACAATCAGGTCCGGCCGCTTCCTCGCGGTCGCCAGCAGCGCCTGTTCGCGCCGCCATTTTTCGATCTCGGCATGGTGGCCGCCCGTCAGGACCGGCGGCACGCTCATACCTTCGTACACTTCCGGCCGCGTGTAATGCGGGCAATCCAGCAACCCATTGACGAAGCTGTCCTCGATCGCCGAGGCATCATCATGCAATACACCCGGCAACTGCCGGATCACTGCATCCATCAGTGCCATCGCCGGCAGCTCGCCGCCCGACAGCACGAAATCGCCAAGGCTGATTTCTTCATCGACGCAACGATCGAGCAGGCGCTGGTCCACTGCCTCATAACGTCCGC
>JAQGLQ010000395.1 GCA_028292785.1 Noviherbaspirillum sp.
CTGCCGCTGCCGGACTTGCGCAACATCAACAAGAAGATGGCTGCCGGCGAAATGAAGGCGCGCAAGGCCAAGCGTGAAATGACCGAGGCCAACCTGCGTCTGGTGATTTCGATCGCAAAGAAATACACCAATCGCGGCCTGCAATTCCTCGACCTGATCCAGGAAGGCAACATCGGCCTGATGAAGGCGGTGGACAAGTTTGAATATCGCCGCGGCTACAAGTTCTCGACCTATGCAACATGGTGGATCCGCCAGGCGATTACGCGTTCGATCGCCGACCAGGCGCGCACGATCCGTATTCCGGTCCATATGATCGAAACGATCAACAAGATGAACCGGATTTCGCGGCAGATCCTGCAAGAGACCGGAGCGGAACCCGATCCGGCCACGCTCGCGATCAAAATGGAAATGCCGGAGGATAAGATCCGTAAGATCATGAAGATCGCCAAAGAGCCGATCTCCATGGAAACGCCGATCGGGGACGACGACGATTCCCATCTCGGCGACTTCATAGAAGACAACAACACGCTCGCTCCGGCGGATGCCGCATTGCATGCCTCCATGCGCGGCGTAGTTAAGGACGTGCTGGACTCGCTTACTCCCCGTGAAGCAAAAGTACTGCGCATGCGCTTCGGCATTGAAATGTCCACCGACCATACGCTGGAAGAGGTCGGAAAGCAGTTCGACGTCACACGCGAGCGGATTCGTCAGATAGAAGCGAAGGCGCTGCGCAAACTGCGTCATCCCTCCCGCTCCGACAAGCTGAAGAGCTTCCTCGAAGGTAGCTAATCACTGATTGCTAATATTTCAGCATCGATCCGCATTTCGGGTCGATGCTGAGCGATATTCAGGCATAATACCGGCTGAAAAAATTGGGCCTCTAGCTCATGCTTGGTTAGAGCAGCGGACTCATAATCCGTTGGTGCCGTGTTCGACTCACGGGAGGCCCACCAGAGAACACAAGGGGTTAGCTTCGGCTAGCCCCTTTTTCTATGCGGGACACAAAGCAGGTACCTCCTCACTTCGCTTTGGTCTTGTGGGCCTTGTGGCATCTCAGTCTCCCTCTGTTTTATGGCTTTTGCGTCATTTCTGCACCATTGGGTCTTCAACATGGAGACCAGAAATGCCACAAATCCGTAAGCGTGGAGCGTCACAATACCAAGTCCGTATCCGACTCGAGGGTCATCCTGAGATAACCCAAACCTTTACCACTAAACAAGACGCATTAGCTTGGGCAACCGAAAATGCATATTCGATTCGAAAACCCATGACCGGCAAAATAATGTAATTTCACCTTGACAAGAACCTTGTTGCTGCAAGAATGAAAGTTCAGCTTTAAAACTTGTCATACTGAATTGACCGGGAGAATGACATGACGCAAACGTCACAACCGAATCCTGCCGAGACGTATGAACAGTATTTTGTGCCTGCAATGTTCCGTCCTTGGGCTGCGGTCCTCCTACGTCATGCTGCTCCAAAGCCGGGTCATGCCGTACTGGACATAGCATGTGGAACAGGCATCGTGGCGCGGGAGGTTGCCTCTCTAGTCGGTGCAGAGGGAAAAGTCGTGGCATTGGATGTCAACCCGGCGATGCTCACTGTAGCCAAAGGCCGCCCAGTCACTCCGGGCAGCATGATCGAGTGGCAATTGGGCAATGCCATGTCACTGCCTTTTGCAGACGCTAGTTTTGACCTGACGCTTTGTCAGCATGGACTCCAGTTCTTTCCTGACCGGGCAGGAGCGATACGAGAAATGCATCGGGTGTTGAAGCGAGATGGACGGGCTTCCGTCATTGTTTTGCAGGACCTGGCAAAGCACCCGGTCTTCGAGGCCGTCATACAATCAATATCCAGCCATTTTTCGCTGCCGGCATCCGCCTTCGCCATCCCATTTGCTTTAAGTAGTGCCGAGGAACTGAAAAACCTGTTTCTCTCTGGCGGTTTCGAAAAAGTAGAAGTTATTCCTGAAACGACAACAGTCCAATTTCCAAACCCTGAGCGCTTTGTTCCACTTGCTGTGATGAGTTCAGCCGCAGCGGTTCCAGCCTTTGCTCAACTCGAAGCAGAAGGACGAGCATCACTTTTGCAATCAGTCAGCGCAGAGGTTGGTTCGACAGTTCAAAAATACCGTGAAGGCGACGCGATCGTATTTCCAATGTATGCGAATGTGGCGATAGCCGCAAAGTAAGAAGAGACTCGACGTGCCCTGCAAATGCTTTTCAAAGATAGCTGCTCTTTCATGGTAACAAACCATCGACCCCTGACCACCAAAGCGCCAACGAAAAAGCGCTTTCCCAGAACTTCCGACCGCTAAAACCGATCACATTCCGATTACACCTCAACTCACCAACCTTTCGTGTCGTGCGCGTACTTCGAGCAGGCGTATAATGAAGGGTTGTTGAGAAAATGCGGGAACTTCGGGCATCATGCCTGACCTCACCCGATCACAGGCGTCGCCGCAAAACATTTGCCGTCGCGTATTTTTATATCTGATTGAAAGTAGAGCAGGCCTGCGGACTTCCGTTGATGCTGTCCCTTCTCATGGGCTTGCCAAATAACATGTCCGACACCCAGTTAGCACCTATGGAAAATGCCGCGCCGGCCGTCCGTTTCGAGGATTTCGGCCTGTCCGCCGAGATCTTGCGCGCGCTCGACGATCAAGGTTACGTCCACCCGACGCCGATCCAGGCTGAAGCGATTCCTATCGTTTTACAAGGCCGGGACGTCATGGGCGCGGCGCAGACCGGAACCGGCAAGACGGCCGGTTTCTCCTTGCCAATCATTCAGCTGCTGTTGCCGAATGCGAGCACCAGCGCGTCGCCCGCGCGTCATCCGGTGCGGGCGTTGATCCTGACGCCGACGCGCGAGCTAGCCGATCAGGTCGCTGAAAACGTGAAGGCGTATTCGCGCCACACGCCGCTGCGCTCCACCGTCGTGTTCGGCGGCATGGATATGGCGCCGCAGACGGCCGCTCTGCGGGCCGGGGTTGAAATCGTCATCGCGACGCCGGGACGCCTGCTCGATCACGTCCAGCAAAAGACGCTGAATCTGTCCCAAACGGAAATCCTGGTGATGGATGAGGCAGACCGCATGCTCGACATGGGTTTTTTGCCCGATCTGCAGCGCATCATCAACTTGCTGCCGCAGCAGCGCCAGAACCTGATGTTTTCGGCAACCTTCTCTCCCGAAATCAGAAAGCTGGCTGCCACCTTCCTGAACAATCCGGTGACCATCGAAGTTGCGCGCAGCAACGCAACGGCGGACAACGTCACCCAGATCGTCTACAAGGTGGAAGAAGAAGCCAAACGTGACGCGGTGGCGCATATCATTCGCGAACGCGGGCTGAAACAGGTCCTCGTCTTTTCCAATACCAAGATCGGCGCTTCGCGTCTGGCCCGGCACCTGGAAAAGGAAGGCGTCAAGGCCTCGGCCATCCATGGCGACAAGACCCAGGCCGAGCGCATGCAGGCGCTCGAAGCATTCAAGCAGGGCAGCGTCGAAGTACTGGTGGCGACCGACGTCGCGGCGCGCGGACTCGATATCACGGACCTTCCTTGCGTCATCAATTTCGATTTGCCGTACAACGCCGAGGATTACGTTCACCGCATTGGCCGCACTGGCCGCGCCGGCGCGTCGGGCGATGCGGTATCGCTGTACTGCGACAAGGATGCACGCCTGCTCGCGGATATCGAGAAACTGATCAAGCACACCATACCGCGCTTG
>JAQGLQ010000429.1 GCA_028292785.1 Noviherbaspirillum sp.
GCTGCGAAGTGAATTCATGCGCCTGTCCCGACTGGCTTGCGGTGCGCACCTTGAAATGAACATGTACCGCCCGGCCGGGATAGAAGCCGGGATAGATGGTCTTGAATGTGGCCGTGCCATCGCGGCCGGTAACCTGATAGCCGCGCAGGAATTTCTTTCCAACTGTCGAAAACTGCGCATCTTTTGCATCGGAGTAAACGCCGAGCGCGTCGCAATGCCAGACATCGACGATCGCGCCGGCGACGGGGCTGCACTCGCCGGCGCCAACCGCCGATACCGCGAACCGGAGCAGCAGCGACACCCCTTCCCTGACGGACCCATCCGCCGGATCGCTCCTGATGTCCGAGCGGTTCAGGCGTTCATCGACAAAATAGGGGCCCTCGGTCTGGGCCGGTGTTGCGATGCATGAACGCGAAGCAGGTGCCGTGCCGGAAGAAACGGGCTGGCCGGATTGCCCGAATCCGGCCGGCGCGAACAGTGTCGCACCGGCCGCGCCGATGAGATGGAGCATTTCCCGGCGCCGTGCGAACGGCGCATTGCCATCGTCGTGATGCATGTGTCACTCCTCGGAAGTTGGATCTGCATCGACAGGCTACCAGCGAACGAAACGGCGTGCACGGCTACCGTCGTTGCGTTCGGGTTTGGTCTAAGCCGTCAGTCGAGCGGCACGGTGCGATAGCGATTCACCTGCTGCGAGCTCACCATCGATCCGCGATTGCCCCAGCTATTGCGGATGTAGGACACCACTGCGGCGATTTCCTGATCGTCCAGCACCACGCTGAATGGCGGCATGCCATACGGGCGGGGATTGCCCTGCGTGCTTGGCGGATAGCCGCCATAAAGCGTCATGCGGATCGGATTGACCGCCTGGTCGAGGAGGACGCCGCGGTTTCCGGCAAGCGAGGGATAATGCGGCGGCACACCTTCGCCATTCGCCTTGTGGCATTCCACGCAATGTTTCTCGTACAGCGCGGCCCCGGCTTTCAGTATGCGGTCGTTCTCCGGACCGTTGCTTGGCGGCGTCGTCTCATGCGAGGGCTTGGCTGCCTGCGGCACCGATTTGAGGTACAGCGCCATCGATTGAACATCGTCATCGGACAGGTGCTGCAGGCTATGCAGTACCACCTCGGCCATCGGACCCGAGACCACGCCGCGCATGGAGACGCCGGTCTTGAGCAGGTGGGTGAGATCGGTCATTTGCCAATTGCCGAGCCCGGCCTCGGTCTCGGAATTGAGCGGCGGCGCATACCAGTTCAACATGGGAATCATCGCGCCGCTCAAGTCGCCTCTGCTTTCGCTGGCGCCGAGAATGTTGCGGGCGGTGTGGCAGGCGGCGCAGTGCCCCAGTCCCTGCACCAGATATGCGCCGCGGTTCCATTCGGCGGACTGGCCCGGTTCCGCCTCGTAGGTCCCCGGACGGAAATACAGGGCGCGCCAGCCCGCGAGCAGGATGCGGTGATTGAAGGGGAAGCGCAGCTCCGGTTCCTTGTTCTCCTGGCGCACTGCGGGAACAGTACGGAAATACGCATGCATCGCGTCCGAATCGGCGCGCGTGACCTTGGTGAAATTGGTATATGGGAAGGCCGGATAAAGCAGCTTGCCATCCTTCGATTTGCCGTGATGCAGAGCGCGCCAGAAATCGTCGGCGCTCCAGCTGCCAATACCGGTATCGTTATCGGGCGTGATGTTCGATGCATAGATCGCGCCGAACGGCGTCTGGATGGCACGGCCGCCGGCGAACGGCGCGCCGCCGCGAACCGTATGGCAGGCCATGCAGTCGCCGGCCTGAGCCAGATACTTGCCGCGCGCGATTTGCTCCTGCCCGGTGAGCGCCGCTGCGGACGCAGCCGCGCCGCTGTCGGGCTCCCGCACGCCGAGGTAATAGATGACGCCGACGCCGACGATGAGCAGCACGAGAATGGCGAGGAGAATTCTTTTCATCGCTGTCCCTCCGCCTGCTGCGAATAGCTTCCGCAAGATATGGGCAGCTTGCCTGCCGGCGACGATGCCGGCAGCGCGTTCGCGGGCGCGGGCTGCGACGACAGCCATGCGGCGGCGGCCGTGATTTCTTCGGGCGTCATGCGTCTGGCGATCTCGGCCATGCAATCGGGCGCCGCGGCACGCCGCGCGCCTTCGCGCCATGCGCCGAACTGGGAGTTGATGTAATCGCGCGGCAGTCCGAGCAGGCCGGGAATGGTTGGCGCGACGCCGGTCAGCGCTTCGCCATGGCAGGCGACGCAGGCCGGGATCTTCCGCGCCGCATCGCCTTTCAGCACTAGCGTGCGCCCTTTGTCCAGTGTCGACTGCGGAAGATCGTGCCTCTGCGGCGGTGGATAAGGCGGATGCTGGTCCGCGAAAAACGTCGCGATCTCGCGCAGGTACGCGTCCGACAGATGCCGTACCGTATAGATCATCAAAGGATATTGTTGACGCTGTCCGTCGCGGAAATTCACCAGCTGGTTATACAGATAGCCGGCGGGCTTGCCCGCGATGCGCGGATAGTAGCCATCGCTGCTTGCCCTGCCCTCCTGGCCATGGCAGGTCATGCAGGGGGCGGCGCGCTGGGCGATCGAATCGAAGGGCGCCGGCTGAGAGGCTACGGGCGCGGCCGCACCGATCGCCAGCAGACCGGCGCACAGGCGCGGTCCGAGCAAGGAGAATGAAAAAATTTCGAGAGCGCGTGCAGTAAAGCTTGGCATATTCCTTCCGCAGTTCATGATGGCATCCGTCAGCAGAAGCAGTCGCGATGGACGTTCCATGTCGGACGAGCAAAAAGACCTAATTTTCCGACACCGATTTCATTTCGGCAATATCTTTTCCGCTTTTATCTCTTTCATCAGGACTGACCGGTGGTGTCATTAGTTCCGGCGGCCAGTGGGGATTACTGAGCAGGGACGGGAATCGGGACAGGCGCGGCGAATGACAATGGAAGCTTGTATCGGAAGCCATCGTTTTATAGGCCCGACTAATATCGCTGCCGTTTCAGCTGTCTCCTTGCTATCTTCCGGCGCACCCAGCTTATATTTTGGAAGCGAGAATAAAATGTTCTATTCGTCCGCCGGCATGCCATCAATCCCACACGGAGTAAATACCGTGAACGAAGTCCGAGTCGAGGGACATGAGCTGATCGATATTCACCGAGCCTACCTCGACAGAATTGCGTCCGCGCTGAATCCTGCCTTGGCCCAAGTCCGATTGGAATGGAATCGCGCCCGCTATGATGGCGGAATCGGCAAGCGATCTACCGAGCGTGCGAAAAATCTTCTCCGTGAGTGGTTTAAGGCAGCCGAGGAGGCAGCAGAGCCGGTGCGTGAGCAGCTTCAAAAGCTGTTGTTCGAGTATGAATCCAGCTTGAGCATCAAACTCCAGCAGTGCAAAGGGTTTTGGAAGCCATGTACCGAGTCCAACGAGATCAAGGAACTACTGCGGGAATATAACGATAATCATCGCGGGCAGGCATCAAATACCAATCGGGTCGAGTCTCGCCATGAAAGCTTGACCAACCTGTCAGAACCTACCCAACCGAATATGGATCACGGCATCGCCGTCGACATCCCTGCTTTGTTTACAAGTCCCGATGCGAGCTTGGAGGAGCATTCCTCTTCCGTATCTGATCAATCGATCAATGAGCAACGCACTCGGGTCGAAGGGGAGGTCCTTTCGAGTTCGCGGGCGGAATCCCAGTGCATCCGCGAGCTGTCTTCCAATCGAGGTGGTGGCGCCAGTGAAACTCTAAGCAATTACAGGGAAGCGCAAATTCACGCGATCCATCCACGTACCTATCAATTAGTGGATTTAATACGGCCGCAATCCGCGTCTTGTGGACCGCCCAGACGCGACATCTGGCAAGGCCTGGTGGTGCCCACCCACGAGGAGCCACCGCGTTTTCTACTCGAACCAGATCGAGGTTTGGCCGACTTCCTGCGGCAGATCGCCGAACAGCAATACCCCTCTTTCCGTCCGCTCGCAAGCGCAACGCTCTCTGTGGAAAATATTCTGTTGCCGCTTAGGATGGAGCTGCAAAGGATAGAAGCGCATAGCATGAGACACTTACTTCCATTGAGCATCTCATCCGATTCATTTCTACGCCCTTTGGCCTTTACGGAAAATTCCTTAAGTAAAAGCATCACCGATCTGGGATTTCACGATAAGGCGCAGAAATGGGCAGAATATGAGGCAGAACGCTGGGCGAAAAGTTTTTCCGCCTGGCTGGAGAATTTGAACAGCACGGAAGATGGCCGCAACAATCAAGCCATGCTGAAGGAACACTTGGGAAAACTGCTCGATGCGATGGAAAAGGACAGCGAGCTGCGCGCGCATTGCTTCGCCCGGGTCGAAGAATTCACATCCACCTGCCATGACAACATCACGTGGGGCCTGTTCGAGCTCACCGTCGACGCAAGAGACAGGGAAACCGAACTTGCCGACCTCACTTATGATGAGCTGGTTCGACGCGGCCGCGACATGTATGCCGTCAGCCTGATAAAACAGTCCGCACAGGCCAAGGGAAACGAGATCCGCAATACGACCACGTTCAACGAAGATCTGGAAATTGCACTTTACTATGCAATCGAATTAAAGGACATTCTTCCGCTCGACATTCCTGTTCACGGGATGCGCTATGCCATGTCTGTTGCGCAGCATATCCAAGATACCGATATCGCCATGCTTCGAACGACTATTACCGGCATCCGAAACGGCAGC
Organism: Noviherbaspirillum sp.; assembly: GCA_028292785.1. The sequence continues at coordinate 4,705 of JAQGLQ010000429.1, forward strand.
GAGTTAACGGATGAAATTCTGAACTTCATGTTGACATGGCCAGCGCTACAGAGAAAGTTGGATCTCAGGAAAGCGGCGGCACGAAAAGAAATCGAGGACGATGCGCAACGAAGAATCGCATTGCTCGACGCCGATCTCGACATAAAAGATCTGCCAAAGGTGGATGCGTATCAGAGCATCAGCGATGTCAGGCAAACCGCGCTGCAGGAACTGGACCTTAGAGCGACCAAGGCATATCTCGACGAACTGCGCGCGCGCGGGGTGAATCCCGTATAGCTAGCTATCCATCGATATGCGCGATCAAGGGCAAGTGATCCGACGCCACCCTCGCCAGCGCAGTCCGATGTACTTCCACATGCACCAGTCGATGACGCGGCCGGATCCAGATGCGATCGAGCGCGAACACCGGCATGAAGGAAGGAAA
>JAQGLQ010000433.1 GCA_028292785.1 Noviherbaspirillum sp.
GTCATCGATTTCGGATCTGGTCAGTACCTCCTGCTCGACCAGCAGCGTGCACAATGCACCCAGCCAGCGGTCGTAATAGGAAAGGTTTTCATACTCGGTCGCTGAGTAGCATTCAATGGTGCGTCGCAAGGCGTCCACCTTGAAGGCCGCGGCTGCCGGCTTGACCAGTACCTGTACCAATGCATCGACGCGCATTTCGTAGTAAGTGCGCGGGTGCTCGTGAAGATCGATCGGGCCAAGCGCGAGACCGCCCACGTCGTGCATGGCGCGCGCCTGGTCGGGCGGGTTAAGTTCCTTGCTCATCGCAATCCTTTCGTGTGAACACTGCAGTCGTTCGAGTAAAAATCCGCTGCGGCACAAGAGTCGGCATGCTGCACCGTCATACACCCACGTATTGATGAACGATTTCCGGCATCGACCGCAGGTCGGCCGAAGTTCCGCTCCAGACGGTCCGTCCTTTTTCAAGCACATAATGGCGGTCCGCCAGACGCAACAACTGATCGATGTTTTTATCGATCACAATCAGGGACAAGCCGGATTTTTTCAGGCGCGCCAGGCAAGCCCAGATGTCGGCCCGGATCAGTGGCGCCAGGCCCTCGGTCGCCTCGTCCAGAATCAGGAGACGCGGATTGGTCATCAACGCGCGGCCGATTGCGAGCATCTGCTGTTCGCCGCCGGACAGGTTGGCGCCAAGATTGCGCTCGCGCTCTTTCAGCCGCGGAAACATGCCGTATACCCGCTCAAGCGTCCAGGGCTCGCGCACCTTGTCGCGGTTCTCGGCGGTCGCGACCAGATTTTCGCGTACCGTCAAGGTCGGAAATATCTGCCGGCCCTCGGGCACCAGGCCGATTCCTGTCCTGGCCACGCGATAGCTCGGATAACCGTTCAAGGCTTCGCCGCGCATGGAGATGCTGCCTGTGCGCGGCGCGAGCAATCCCATGATGCTTTTCACGGTAGTCGTTTTGCCCATGCCGTTGCGGCCTATCAGCGTCACCAGTTCACCCTCGCTCACCTCGAACGAGACACCGAACAGCGCCTGGCTTTCGCCGTAAAAGGTCTCGATGTCACGGACTTGAAGGAGTGCCGTCATTCGATGGTCTCCTCTTCCACGCCCAGGTAGGCTTCGCGCACCTGGGCATTGCCGCGAATCTCCTCTACGGTGCCGGTAACAATAGCGCGCCCGTAGACCAGCATGGTGATCCGATCGGCGAGCGCAAACACCGCTTCCATATCGTGTTCGATCAGCAGGATCGTGTACTGCTTCTTCAAGCGCGACAGCAGCGAGATGACGCCTTCCGATTCGTGCCGGCTCATACCGGCCATCGGCTCATCGAGCAGCAATAGTTTCGGGCGAGTGGCGAGCGTCATCGCGATCTCCAGTTGACGCCGCTGGCCGTGCGCCAGGCTTGCCGCCGGTTTATTCGCATGTTCCGCAAGACCGACCTCCGCCAGAGCGGCCCGCGCCGGTTCGACCAGCGCGGGCTGGCTCCTGACCGATTGCCAGAAGCGGAAACTGTGGCCGGCATGGGCCTGCACCGCGAACATGACGTTTTCCAGCGCGGTGAACTCGAGAAATACGGAGGTAATCTGGTAGGAGCGGCCGAGCCCCGCCAGCGCGCGCCGGTACGGCGGCTCGCGTGTAATGTTGCGGCCATTGAAGAGCACCTGGCCGGCATCGGGAAAGTATTCGCCGGAAAGCTGGTGGATCAGCGTGGTCTTGCCGGCGCCGTTCGGCCCGATGATCGCGTGGATCTCTCCCGGTTCGACTGACAGCGACAGATGGTCTGTCGCTGTCAGTCCTCCAAAACGTTTTACAAGGTTTTTTACAACCAGCATGGTCATTTTCTCCGCTCCCGGGCGACCAGATAGCCGTACAGACCTTGCTTCATCGTCATCGCGACCAGAACAATGAAGAGGCTGATGACGACCATGAAATGCTTCCTGAGAAACGCCTCGGCGCCCCAGGGCAGGGCCAGCGTAAGCGAGCCCAGCAGTTCCTCCAGCAGGACGAGCGACAGCGCGCCGATGACCGGGCCGACCAGCGTGCCCATGCCCCCCAGCACGATCATGACGATCAGTTCGCCCGATGCCTGCCACTGCATGTAGGAGGGCGATGCATAGCGCGTCATATTCGCCAGCAGTATGCCCGCGACGATGCAGATCGCGGCCGACAGGACATACGCCGCCAGCTTGTAACGAAACGTCGGATAGCCAAGCGCGATCATGCGTCGTTCGTTGGATTTGCAACCGCGCAGCACCATGCCGAAGCGCGAATGAACCAGGCGCCACAAACCATACAGCGTGGCCAGCAGGACAGCGAAGATGGTGTAGTAAAGAACCGTGCTGTCGGCCAGCGAGAACAGCCCGAAATCGCTGAGCGTCTGGATCGCAAGTCCGTCGTCGCCGCCGTACTTGCGCAGGCTCACCACAAGGAAAAATAACATCTGCGCGAAAGCCAGCGTGATCATGATGAACGCCATGCCGCGCGTGCGCAGGCAGACCGATCCGATCAGCACGGCTAATGCAAGTCCGACCGAGAGCGCCGCCACGAGATGTATCCAGCCGCTGTATATGCCATGCGAAGACAGGATGGCGACGGCGTAAGCGCCGATCCCGACATACAGCGCATGGCCGAAGCTGACCAGTCCGCCATAGCCCAGGATCAGATTCAGGCCTGAAGCCGCGAGGCCGAAAATCAGCACCCGCGAAAAGAGGGTCATGTAATACGACTGCGCCGTGAGCGCAGAAAAGGCCGGCACGAGAGCCAGGCCCAGCAGGCACACAGTCGCAACCGACACGCGTAAATTTATTTTATCCATGCTTTACCGGAAAAAGTCCCTGCGGCCGCAGAGCGAGCACCACCGCCATGAGCATATAAATAAGCATCGACGCAATCGCCGGCCCGGCTGCCTGAGCCACCGACTGCTCGAAGATCTCATGCAGCAGCGCCGGCAGAAATGCGCGGCCCACCGTATCGACGATGCCCACTATCAACGCGCCGTACAACGCGCCTCGCACCGAACCGATGCCGCCGGTGACGATGACGACCAGCGTAAGGATGAGGATAGGATCGCCCATGCCCGCCTGCACCGACAGAATCGGCCCGGCCATCAGGCCGGCAATGCCCGCGAGGGCCGCGCCGAAGGCGAACACCAGCGTGTTCAGCAGCTTGATGTTCACGCCAAGCGCTCCGACCATGGAGGCATTGCTTGCGCCGGCGCGGATCAGCATGCCGATTCGCGTGCGGTGGATGAGCAGGTACAGCGCGATCCCTACAATGACGCCGACGATGATGATGGCGAAGCGATACGATGCATAAGGCAGACCGATCAGGTTCACCGTGCCGGACAGCGCCTCGGGCCCATTCATGTAGATCGACGTCGGTCCCCAGATGATGCGGACTATTTCGTTGAAGAACAGGACAAGGCCGAAGGTTGCCAGGACCTGGTCCAGATGCTCGCGCTGGTACAGCCTCACCAGGACGATGCGCTCGATGACCAGCCCGAGGATCAGCGTGGCGGGAATGCCGATCGCCGCCGCCACGAGAAACGACCCCGACCAGCTGTACGCGGAGGCCGCGAAATAGGCCCCCATCATATACAGCGAGCCATGTGCCAGGTTCACGAAATTCATGATCCCGAACACCAGTGTCAACCCGGCGGAAAGCAGAAACAGCAGCAGCCCGAGCTGAACACCGTTAAGGATCTGGGTTACGAAAAGTTGCCAGGTCATTTTTTGCGCGCCATGACTGAATGAACGATCACTTCAGCGGGCACAGGTGGTGGTACGCATCCTCATGGTCCCTGAAAGGCGTCGCTACCCTCTTCAGGTTGGGGCGGCCTTTCGCATCCTTTGCAACCTCGAACACATGCATGTCCTGGATTGGGATGCCATTGTTATTGAAACGAAATTTGCCGCGCACCGATTGAAAGTCCGCTTCGCGCAGCGCGGCCATGAAGGCCTTCTTGTCGGTCATGTTGCCTTTGACTTTGGCGATTGCGGAATCGAGCAGCAGCGCTGAGTCATAAGCCTGCGCCGCGTACTGGGACGGAATACGCTTGAATTTTTTCTCGAAGTCCTCGACGAAACGCTTGTTCGATGCGTTGTCCAGGTCGGGGCCCCATGCGGAACCGACCAGAACCCCCAACGCGGTATCGCGCAGTGCGGGCAGGGTGGTCCCTTCCACTGTGCCGCTCGACATCAGGGGAATCTTGCCGAGCAGGCCTGCCTGCTGATACTGCCGTATAAAGTTGATGCCCAGCCCGCCCGGGTAGAAGATGTACAGGGCATCGGGTTTTGCCGCAGCTATCTGGCTGATCTCGGCGGCGAAGTCCTGCTGATTGAGCGGCGTGTAGGTCTCGCTGATGATCTCGCCTTTATACATGCGCTTGAATCCGCCGACGAAATCCTTGCCTGCCACGTAGTTGGGCGCCAATGCCATGACACGCTTGTAGCCCTTATCGTTGGCATATTTGCCGACCACTTCGGCCATCATGTCGTTCTGCCAGGAAGTGAAGAACTGGTATGGCGAACATTGCGCGCCGGCCTGGGGCGATGGGCCGCCGTTAGAAACCACCAGGAACACTTCCTTGTCGGTGACTGGCTTATGCACCGCTACCACCTCGTTCGAGAAGGTAAAGCCGGTAATGATGGGCACCTTTTCTTTTTCGATCAGCTTTTGCGCCAGCTGCGTTGCAACCTCTGGCTTGAGCTGCGTGTCTTCCACAAGAATCTGGACCGGTACGCCGCCGAGCTTGCCGCCGTTTCGCTCCACCACCATCATGAAAGCATCCTGCTGATCCTGACCGCCGGCGCCGAACGGGCCTGACAGCACGGCCATGAAGCCGATCTTGATTGGTGTCTGTGCGAAGACCTGGGCAGATCCCAGCAGCACGGTGGAAAGCAGAAGGCCGTGTAGAACTTTCATCATTCATCCCTGGTGAAAACAACCTGGTTCGTATGGCTGGCAAGCCTGGCATGCTTGAATCACATGCCACGCCTCCGATTAGCGGCACGTGAGGCAGTGCCGTTTCACATCAAGGCCGGGACAGTTTCGCGGTCGGATGGAGTTCCCTCTTCCGACAGAAACTTTTCGCAGACCGCCATCGGGTCCCGGACGGTTTAACGCAAAGAACTTATCCGCGGCGGTCGTGAAGGTGAGCCGTGAGCAGGTTGCAGAACTGGATTGATTTGTTGTTCGGAGCAATACGGATGAAGCAACCGCGTGTTCTATTCGCCATCAAGATCTCTACTTAAAAGCAAAACGATTTATTCGAAATTCGCACCATTCGCTACTGCTCTATAAGGGAGCATGAAGAACATCTACGGCGCACCAGAATCATGCGACTGTCCGGCATCTCCGGTGCGCATCAGTCCTGTTTTGGTGAAGCCATTTGAATCATTGAAACGTGTGAGCCCGCGATCTCTTAATAATATTTTTAATGCGAATTTAAATATTCGGTG
>JAQGLQ010000435.1 GCA_028292785.1 Noviherbaspirillum sp.
AGATGGCGATGAACTGGTTCTGGCGGGGTGGTGCCAAGGCGATGGTTACCGCATTGGCTTTGGTCCTTGTATCGGCAAGGTGACGCCTGCGCTACCTGTCTGATGGAACTGCTCTGAAAACCGCGAAGGAAGAAGCGTTACGGATGAGACGAAACATGGGGGAATAAAAAAAGCCCGCGAACCGTGAGGTTGGCGGGCTGAATCCAATTCAAGAAGAGTTGGAGGAGACAGGTTCAATATACTGCACCGCAGCAAAATATTCCAGAATTGATTTGTATCTTTTTGTATTTTCACAAAACCCGAAGGAATTTATTGCATGTTGGCACTACCAAGCTGTCTCCCCTTGGGATTGAATCGTTTCAATGGCGGTGGCCGCGCCCGCCATAATGCCTGCCGCCCCCGCCATGATGCCTGCCGCCGCCGCTACGGTAACCGAAGTTAAAGCCAAACCATACCGGAGGACCCACATAGACGGGCGCAGGTTGCACATAAACCGGAGCCGGCTGTACATAGACCGGCGCGGGCTGATAATAGACGGTCCCCGATTGAACGCTGCTCGGAACGGATTCGTAATAGGTGTAGGTCGGCGGCGGACTATAGACGGCGCAGCCTCCTAACGAAGCCGACAGCACCAGCGCCATGCTCAAGGTTTTCATCGAGGTTTTCATGGACGGATTCCTTTCAGAATAAGTATAAGCCGCGTCTTCACATTTTCTTGAGCTTATTACGCATCCTTACAAATTCTGCCCTCCGCGGTACTCCATCAAGGGAGCTATCCTCACGCAAGCGCGAAGATCATGTGTTCATCTGCTGTTTCAGCAGGGATGCCGGTCGGGCTTTCCCCTCGAACGCCGCGAGCATCGATGCGACGATGATCAGCGCGCCGCCGGCAAGCATCCAGCCGGTCACCACGGTTCCCAGGATCAGAACGGACGAGAGCGCCGCGAAAACCACCTCGGTGAGCATCACGACGGCTGTCACGTTGGCTGGCAGTCGCGATGCGCCGTATTGGAGCGCGTTGTTCGCAATGAAAATGACGAGGCCAAGGCCGAGCACGAGGAAGAGCGTGTAGCTATCCGGCGACGACGGAAAATCATTGGCGGACGTCGCGCCTATGCCGATCGCGACTGCTGCGGGAAGCACCAGACCGCCGACGAACATTGCCAGTGTACGGCCCTCGCGAGGCTGGTCCGCCGCGCGCCGGATCATGACGTTGTTAAGGGCGAAGGCGGCGCCGGCAACCAGTCCTAGCCAATCCGCAAGTCCGGAAGGAAGGGAGAGGCCACCGTTTTCCGGTTTTAGCACAAGCCCCGCGCCGACCAGCGCCAGCGCGGTTCTCAATACGGAAAACCAGGTGATTTTTTCGTTCAGAAGGAGCCGGGCGAGAAGCACGGTCCAGATCGGCATCAGATAAAACAGCAGGATGACGCGAACGACATCGCCGATCGCCATCGCCCAGCTGAACGCGCCGTTGGTGACGCCGGCGGCGATCGCTATGATCCACAGGCTGGGTGACGCGCAAAGCGCGGGCAGCGCTCGCGGCCTGAAGAGCAGTACGCCCATCGTGGCGATCAGGAAGATCGCTGTGGTCGACCACAGGGGATGCCAGCCGTGGAGACGCAACTCCTTGAGCGGCCACCAGATCAGGCCCCACATCAGCGCATTGCTGACGAGGCCGGCGATAGGAAGAAAGTAAGACTGGCTGCGGTGCATGGGTTGTCGGAAATGCACCCATACCGCAATTGCGATACGGGGACCCTTCCCGTCGGTAATGGAGGTCGCACGATGGTATACCAACCTCACGCATCATGTTGGTGCGTCAGCGCAAATCCGGCCGCTTCCGATGGACGAAGAGGATCGCGGCGTCCATGCATGCCGGCAATTGCACTTAATGGACTGCGTGATATGCGTTTTGAATCATGGTCAAGGCGAGCGGCAGCTCTTCATGACCTTCAAGTACCGCGGGCTGATTGACCCTGGGCACATAACCCCAGCGGGATGAGCGGACCATTCGTATGTACTTGACGTCGAGATCGCCGGCCTGCTCCAGGGTTTGGATGGCTTCCTTTTCAATTTCGTGCACGAGCCGCCAGGTAAGTACCTGGCCTGCCGTGCGATGGCGCTCCACGATCTCTTTCACCGCGAGCGCCAGTCTTGCTCTAACTGCAATCAGCTTATGGCCTTCGAAAAACTTCATTTGAGTCTTTGAACGAATACTGTATGGATACACAGTATATAACAGGAGGAGGACTTGGTCAGTAACAACGCAGGGATCGTACCTTACACCGATGCCGCCGCCTCTGTCCAGCGCCATATGCAACAGTTGATGGAGTGAAAACAGTGTAAAAACATATACTTAGGTGTTACAAAAGCAAACTGGTGTTGACACGGCCTTGCCGGGGCGCTACGGTATAGTTGCCTTTAGGCATCTATTTGCAAGCGAAGATAGGAGTAAAAAATGGCCACAAAACGACGAAGCAACAAATCCTCGGCTGGATTTGCGCTTCTTCCATGGCTTGGGCTCTTGTTCGGATGCGCGGTTTATTTCGTGATGCGATGGATGCTCCCATCAATGGCCGCCAGCAATCCGCAACTGGCCGGCCTGGCAGCCTCAGCGCGTTCATTTGCCTGGCTGCCGCCTGCGGTATTCGGCTTGTTTGCGGTCGGCAGCCTTGCAAGATCATTGCAGGGCGCCGGCAAGATCGATCGCGACACCCATCGCCGCAAACGCCGTTCCTGGCGCGATACTTCCGTGAACATTTCCCGCATCGCGTTCAGGCATGGCTGGGGCGTCACGAAACAGCGCGTCCCCAAGCCAGCCGTCCAGCCGGAAGAATTCGGGACATGGACGCTTGTTACCTTGCGTGCGCTCGAATGGAAGCGTTTCGAGCTGTTATGCGCGCAGTACTATGAAGCGGCGGGCTTCAGGTGCGACATCCTGCGCTGCGGAACCGATGGCGGAATCGACATGAAGCTGTTCAAGTCCGACCTGAAGGCGCCGCTGGCCGTCGTTCACTGCAAGTCATGGAATGTTTATTCGCTTGGAGTCAGGGAACTGCGCGAGTTGCTGGCATTGATGACGCACGAAAAGGCGGCGCGCGGCGTCTTCATCACCACCAGTTCATTCACCAAGGATGCTCTGATCTTCGCCGCCGACCATGCGATTCAACTGCTCGACGGCGAAAGCTTTCTGCGAAAGATACTGGCTCTGCCCAAGGCTACCCAGGATGCGATGCTGAAGCTCGCTTTGCAGGGCGACTACAAGACGCCCACCTGTCCGTCATGCGGTACCCGGATGGTCAAGCGGTCCAGCGAGCACGGACCGTTCTGGGGTTGCCTCAACAGCCCGCGCTGCAAGAACACCTTCGCGATGCGGGGATGATGGCCTTGACTTGAATGGCTATCGGCCGGCGGCAGCGGGTCGTCGACCGGCATGGGATCGCCATCAGTGATGGCGCTCTTGTTTCTTGCCTCCGCCGGCCCCCTGGTCGGTTCCCGCCTTGGTGTGGCTTTTGGCATCGTGGCTGGTCTTGTTTCCCTGGCCCGACTGGCCATCGATCGACTTGGCGTCGGCTTCGGTCCGTGGTTCGGGTTTCTTTACCGGTGGATTGGTGCTATTCATCATTTTCACCTCAAAGGAAGTAAGTTCATTGACGCAGAACGAAGTAGACCCGCCGGGCAGATTTAAATTCCTGATTTCATCGCAGGCATGTTCTGCCTCAACAATTACACTCGGTAAGGCTGCCCGCCGGTCACGACCCCGGGGCTGTTCTTCTGCTTAAAATCAACGGCCCGGTTAGCCAGGGCATTACTCTCTGCATCATCTGCTTGTTCGCAAGCGTCCATCCGATTTTCGCGAAGGAGAGCCGATGATGCGAACCACACTTCATACGGGAACCAGAAAGCTGGTCCGCCTTGTACTAGGCGTCGCGATACTCGCCGGCATTATCAATGCATGGTTTGCCGTGCCCAACGTATGGCTGACATATCAGGTG